>JANNWI010000205.1:0-4349 GCA_031414715.1 Methylophilaceae bacterium
GTTTGAAGCAGGCTTTAATTGAAATTGTTGGCCACTTTTATTAGTCATGGTCAGCTTACCTTTATTGTCCACATCCATTGTTATCCATGAATTTGGCAACAGTAACATTGCATCACGCAAAATAAAATAAGTACTCGAAGCAATAATTAGCGCGATAATAACAAGCTTAATAGTAAGCGGAATTGGCAAACTTAATAAAATAACGCAGGCGATAATTGAAACACCGCTAAGCAACCCCAATATCAGCTTAGAAGGCGAAAGTTTAACGCGAATGAGTTGCATCACCATAATGAACAAATAATAGGTTGAAATGCACATGACAGCAACAAACAAAAACATTTTGTGCGATTTATCGCATTTGGGTATGCTAGAAATTAGCGGCGCAGACGCGGTGAGTTTTTTGCAAGGCCAAGTGACTAATGATGTGAAATTACTCACTGGCTCAAACGCACATTACACTGCTTATTGCAGCCCAAAAGGCCGCATGCTGGCGCTGTTTCTCGCGTTTGCACACCCTAATAATTTACTTGGCGATCACATTCATTTACAGCTCAATCGTGAGTTGTTAGAAACCATCATGAAGCGCCTAAAAATGTACGTCATGCGCAGCAAAGTAGACATTAAAGATGTTTCTGATAGCGTCATTAAGTTCGGCATCAATGGTCCACAAGCCGCATCGATATTGACTTCCAGCCTTACTAAAATTCCTGTCGAAGATTATGAGTTAGTGACCTTAGAAAATGCCACCATTTTAAAATTGCCAAGCACCAGCGGCGAACGCTTTGAAATTTTCACCGATGAAACTAACGCCCCGATTATTTGGGACGCGCTCAAATCTGATTGCGAAATCGTCGAAAAGCCACACTGGGATTACCTTGAGATTGAAGCGGGCATTCCAGATGTTGAGTTAAAAACCCAAGAGCAATTTGTGCCACAAATGCTGAATTTAGATATTTTAAATGGCATTAACTTTAAAAAAGGTTGCTACACAGGCCAAGAAATAATCGCCCGCACGCATTATTTGGGCAGCGTCAAACGCCGCACTTTTTTGGCTGAGATTGAAACATCAAGTGCGCCGCAAGCCGGTGACGATGTTTTAGACGCATCAAAAAGTATCGTCGGGCAAATGGTCAGAGTTGCGCCAAATTTAGAAAACGGTTTTATTGTGTTAGCCGAAATGCGCATTGATGCACAATTGGCGGGAAATGTGACTTGTAATGGTGTGCCAATTACATTTAAAACACAGCCTTACACCCTAGGCACTTAAGGCACTGCAGGTATTGCAGGTATTGGATTAGCAGGCTGCGTCGGCAGTGGCTGATCTATCACTTGATAAAATACTTCGTCTTCTTTAATCATGCCAAGCTCGCTGCGCGCACGCTCTTCTATGGCAGCATTGGCTTGTTTTAAATCGCTGACTTCGGCGTTCAAAGTTTCGTTACGCTGTTTATAAGACACATTTTTTTCTTTTTGCTCGGCAATTTGCTGCTTCACATTCCATACTCGCAACCAGCTACCTTTACCCAGCCACAATGGATATTGCAGCAGGGCAATTAAAATCACAAAAATTAAGGTTAGTGCTTTCACTATTTAAATAATTGGTAGAATGCGCCCATTCCTGCATAGCTGCTTGCATCGCCCAGTTCTTCTTCAATACGTAATAACTGATTATATTTAGCCACGCGCTCGCTACGGCATAGTGAACCCGTTTTAATTTGCAGCGCATTGGTGGCAACTGAAATATCTGCAATCGTGGTATCTTCTGTTTCGCCAGAGCGATGTGAAACAACGGCAGTGTAACCCGCGCGTTTTGCCATCTCAATTGTTTGAAAAGTCTCTGTCAGCGTGCCAATTTGATTGACTTTGATGAGTACAGAGTTGGCCACGCCACGCTGAATACCTTCACGCAAAATTTTAGTATTGGTCACAAATAAATCATCCCCCACTAATTGCGTCGTTTTGCCTAGACGTTTGGTTAAAATATCCCAGCCATCCCAATCAAATTCGCCCATGCCATCTTCGATTGAAATAATCGGGTATTTATCGCACCAAGTGGCTAAATAATCAGTAAATTGTGCACTAGACAATGCTAAACCTTCTGATTCTAAATGATATTTTCCATCTTTATAAAATTCGGTACTGGCGCAATCTAAGCCTAGATACACATCACGGCCTGGCTCATAACCTGCATCTGAAATTGATTCTAAAATTAATCGAATAGCGTCTTCGTTGCTGGCTAAATTAGGCGCAAAACCGCCTTCATCACCCACTGTTGTAGCTAGGCCTTTTTTATGCAGCGTTTTCTTTAGTTGATGAAAAATCTCTGCGCCGCAGCGCAATGCCTCTCTAAACGTAGGTAATCCAGCGGGAATAATCATAAATTCTTGCATATCCACGCTGTTATCCGCATGTGCGCCACCATTGATAATATTCATCATTGGCGTTGGTAATTGCATTGCGCCCGAGCCGCCTAAATAGCGGTACAGCGGCAAACCACTTTCCTCGGCCGCCGCGCGTGCGCAGGCCATAGAAACCGCTAAAATAGAATTAGCGCCCAAACGGTCTTTGTTTTCAGTGCCATCTAGCTCAATTAATGTTTTATCTATAAAGCTTTGCTCTTCTGCATCAAGCCCAATGATCGCCTCGGTAATTTCGGTATTAATATTTTCAACCGCTTGCAAAACACCCTTGCCCAAATAACGACTTTTATCGCCATCGCGCAATTCCATCGCTTCTTTAGCACCAGTCGATGCGCCTGATGGCACTGCCGCGCGGCCAATGACGCCACTTTCCAACAGCACATCGCATTCCACCGTTGGGTTGCCACGTGAATCTAAAATTTCACGACTGATAATATCTACAATTGCGCTCATGTCTACATCCTAAACAATAAAAGAATTTATAAAAATTAAAATCTATAGCGTTGATTCAATAAAGCCTGCTTTTTTAACCAATTTATCCATATCTACCAACAAATGCAATAAATCTTCCATCTTGTGTAATGGCCACGCGTTGGGGCCGTCAGATAACGCTTTTGATGGGTCTGGGTGTGTTTCCATAAATACGCCTGCAATGCCGCTAGCAACGGCTGCTCGTGCCAGCACAGGTACAAATTCACGTTGACCACCACTTTTATCACCTTGGCCGCCCGGTTGCTGTACGGAGTGAGTGGCATCAAACACCACCGGGCAGTTGGTTTCGCGCATAATCGCAAGACCACGCATATCCGATATTAATGTGTTGTAACCAAAACTGGCGCCCCGCTCACACACCATAATTGTGTCAGCACCGCCATTCGCTTCTTTAGCTTTGTTAACTACTTGCAGCATATCGTGCGGCGCTAAAAATTGGCCTTTTTTAATATTCACTGGCTTGCCACAAGTGGCGACAGCGATAATAAAATCTGTTTGGCGGCATAAAAAAGCGGGGGTTTGCAATACATCAACGACTGCCGCCACATGTGGTACTTGCTCTGTTGTATGCACGTCGGTCAATACGGGCACACCAATTTGACTGCGTACTTCATCTAAAATGCGTAAGCCTTCATCTAGTCCAAATCCGCGAAATGTCTTGGTCGAGCTGCGATTCGCTTTGTCGTAAGACGATTTATAGATAAATGGAATGCCAACTTTAGCTGCAATCTCTTTTAACTTACCTGCAGTTTCAATGGCGAATTCGCGGGATTCAATCACACATGGCCCTGCTATTAAAAACAGTGGTTTATCTAAACCAACCTCAAAGCTACATAATTTCATCTATTTGCCTTTTATGATGCTTTTTTGTTATCGATAGCAGCTTGCACATAAGCTTTAAACAGTGGATGACCTGCACGCGGGTTCGAAGTAAATTCTGGGTGAAATTGTACCGCCACAAACCACGGATGCGTCGCTTTTGGTAACTCAATCATCTCACACAAGTTTTCTGTTGGGGTTCGTGCAGAAATTACTAACCCTACTTTTTTAAGTTGTTCAACGTAATGATTGTTCACTTCATAACGGTGCCTGTGGCGCTCATTCACCTCTACGCCATAAATGCTCGCTGCCAGCGTGTTTGGCACAATTGGGCAAGCTTGTGCACCCAATCGCATGGTACCGCCAAGATCAGACTGGGCATCACGCACTTCTACTTTACCTGTGGCGTCTTTCCATTCAGTAATCAGGCCAATCAGCTTGTGTGGCGCTTCGGCATTAAATTCAGTGCTGTTGGCGCCTGTTAAATTGGCTACGTTGCGTGCAAACTCAATCACCGCCAACTGCATGCCTAAACAAATACCTAAATAAGGAATTTTATGTTCGCGTGCAAATTGAATCGCCGCTATTTTACCTTCTGTGCCGCGCACTCCAAAACCG
>JANNWI010000206.1:0-3860 GCA_031414715.1 Methylophilaceae bacterium
TGGATGGCAACGTGCTTTACATTGCGCCAGATGCGCCAGATTTGCGTATTTATAAAGTGGATTATGTCAACATGAACCGCGATACCAAAGGTTTTATTGGCGCCGCAGCAGAGATTTCTAGCACAGGCCAAAGCGCCAGCACTGGCGAAGGTGGTAGTGTTTCTAGCAGCAGCACATCTGGCAATGGCGCTAATAACAGTTCGCGCACTTCGGTTGACAGTAGTTCAAAAAATCATTTGTGGGAATCGCTGATTATTAATATTAAAGATATGTTGGCAGAAACAGATAAAGAAGTCATCGTGTCGCGCATTGGTACCGAAGCCGATGCAGATGAGCGCGAGGCAAGAACCAACAAATCTAACAATGGAACGACTATTACCATTAACAGCGACAGCGAACGAACAAGAGCAGCTAGTGAAGCACGTGAAAAAGCTAAATCTGAATACAAAACATTATTAGCCGCCAATGTTATTGCCAATGCCGAGACTGGTGTGATTAGTGTGCGTGCCTCCAGCAAACAACACGAAAAAGTGCAAGAATTTATTGATCGCGTCATGGGTAGCGCCCGCCGCCAAGTGTTGATTGAGGCGACAATTGTGGAAGTACGTTTAAATGACAGCTTTCAAGCAGGCATTGATTGGAGTCGATTAAATAATGGGCCAAGCAATAGTGGTTTTGTGTTTGGCCAAACTTTAGGCTCCAAAGGCGTGAACTTTAATACCACCCCTGTTACTGGTGGCGGGTTTAGTGTGGGTGAAAATAATGCGCTTGGCTTAGCGCCTACCGCAGGTTTGGTTGCTGGCTACTTAAACCCTCTCAGTCGCATAGGCAACATTGCCGCCTCTATTACCTTACTTAAACAGTTTGGCGACACAAAAGTATTGTCTAGCCCTAAATTAATGGTACTAAATAACCAAACTGCGGTGCTTAAAGTGGTGGATAATTTGTTGTATTTTACCGTGCAAGCGCAACAGTCACAGGGTACAATCGTAGGTGGTTTACCAGTTGTTACGGTGACTACAACACCAAATACAGTGCCTGTGGGTGTGGTGATGAGCGTAACGCCGCAAATTAACGATACCGGTAAAGTAAATGTGAATGTGCGTCCCACCATCTCACGCGTGCTCAGTTTTGTGCGCGATCCAAACCCTCAATTATTGGCTATTCCTAGCCAAATCCCACAAATTCAAGTGCGCGAGATGGAATCAATTTTGCAAATAGACAGCGGCAACACAGCCGTTCTGGGTGGTTTAATGCAGGATGAAATTCAACGTAACACCGATAAAGTACCAGGCTTGTCTGATGTGCCAGGTGTGGGTAAAGTATTTACAGGTAAAAATGATGCCACCCAAAAAACTGAATTGGTCATTTTTCTGCGCCCCACCGTAGTGCCAAATGCCAGCCTAGAAAGTGACGAGCTGCAAAGTTATAAACAATATCTGCCAGCACAGCAACTACAAAATGTGCTAGAAGACGCGCAATAATTGGAGCTTAGCGTTTATGAGCCTGCTAATTAAAGCGCTGGATAAAGCACAAAGTACTAAAAATGAGCTAGCTCAAGCTGAAAAATCTAAGCTTGAGCAGGTTAAAACTGCGCAAGCGGTAACTTTAGAAGACAAGCCAAAGTCTGCAAAAGCTAAGATTGAAGCTAACAACAAGCCCAAAACACCCGAAACTCCATTTAATACTGTAAATATTGATACTGAACTATCACTAAGCCCTACTGGTAGCTCATTTTCTGAAGTTGTTGCAATGCCAGCAACTACTGCCACTATTCCAGCTAAACCTGCGTATAGAACAGTGCCCGCCAACCAGCCAGCTTCCAATTCACAAACCTCCAATCAACAATTAGCAGCAAAAAGTGCAGCTAATGTGTTTTCTGCAAAAGGGATTGAAGCAAAAGCCGATAGTACACGCTTGGCGCTAATTGCTGGTTCTGGCTTAATTGCTTTACTGGGCATGGGGCTTTATTTTTATCAGTTTGTCGATAACTCTGCGCCGATAATCGTGCCGCCTAGGCCTATCGAAGATATATCTATGCAAACAACAGCTACTGAAGCTGTTTCAGCACCAGTATCGGGCGTAAATGCATTAGAAAACATAACTCCTGAAACTGTCCCTACTAAAATAGCAGAAGCAGATACGACGCCTGCACTTGAGCCAACAGAGCCGATGCTGATGGCAGAAAGGCGTGAAGAATTAGTTAACAAAAATGCCATTAAAATGCGCGCAAAACCTGCTATGGTTGTCGAAGAGGAGTTCTCAATTGACGAAAGCGGAGATGAAAATACGCTGGCTCAGCCTTCAGAAGAGTTAATAGAAACTGCAGCCGCTGCAAAAACCAGCAAAAAAACGCGCAAGTCAAAAAACAATGCAGTCATTGCCTCTGATAGTGCATCTATTCAGGTAACTAGGTCTTCGCCGCCAGCAGGTGTTAACCCTACATTAATGTCTGCATACGAAGCCTATAACGTAGGCAATGATAAAGACGCGATTAAACTCTATAAGCAAGTATTACAGCGCGATGTGCGAAATGTAGATGCATTGTTAGGCTTGGGCGCAATTGCGTCTAGACAAGGCCGCGATGCAGATGCCATTGGTTGGTATGGCAAAGTACTAGAGGTTGACCCACGTAATAATATCGCAAAAACTGCCGTGCTAGGCAACCAGTCGCAAGGCAACGAGTTAACGACTGAAACCAGCCTGAAAAACATGCTAGCCAAGCAACCAGATGATGCTAACTTACATGTTGCTTTGGGTAATTTATATGCTGAGCAAAACCAGTGGCCAGCCGCACAGCAGGCATATTTTGACGCTTACAGCTTAAATAAAACTGCCGATAATGCTTACAATTTGGCAGTAAGTTTAGATCAAATGGGTAAGCCAAAATTGGCTCTGCCTTATTACCAGCGCGCCTTGGAACAAGCAAGTAATGCCAGCAATTTTGACAAAGCAGCGCTAGAAGCGCGCATTGCAGCAATAAAATAATTTAAAAATAACAATAGAAAATGACTGAACTTAGATAATGGCAGAACAAAGAAGAAAACTACGCTTAGGTGAGCTGATGATACAGCAGGGCTTGATTAGTCAAGATCAACTGCGTATTGCGCTTATTGAGCAAGAGACCAACAACATTCCACTAGGCCGCCAATTGGTGCGCTTAGGGTTTGTTTCAGAGAACATGGTACGCGACTTGGTCGCGCATACCATTGGCCAAGAAAGTATTGATTTAAGTACAGTAGTGGCAGATGTCGATGCGCTGACTATGGTGCCAGAAGATTTTTCTCGGCGTTATCATTTGTTACCTGTTGCCTACGAAGATGCGACTAAAACCATGATTGTGGCGATGGCAGATATGTTTAACGTAGTCGCGCTAGATCAGCTGCGCGCTATGCTGGGCGGGCAAATTCAGCTAAAACCCGTATTGGCGGCCGAGGCGCAACTAGAAGAACATATCGACCAATTTTACGGCTATGAACTATCTGTTGATGGTATTTTACGCGAGATAGAAACAGGTGAAATTGACTACCAAAGTCTAACTGCCGAGGGCAAAGAATATACACAGCCTGTGGTGCGGCTAGTAGGCGCGCTGCTGATGGATGCGGTAAAACGGGGCGCATCAGATATTCACTTTGAACCAGAATACGCATTTCTGCGTATTAGATACAGAATTGACGGTGTGCTGCAGCAAGTGCGCAGCCTGCACAAAAGCTATTGGCCAGGCGTAGCTGTGCGGTTAAAAGTCATTTCTGGCATGGACATTGCCGAAACACGCGCACCACAAGATGGTAGGCTGAATATGAATTTGTGTGGTCGCCCGATTGATTTTAGGGTATCTGCACACCCGACTATTCACGGTG
>JANNWI010000207.1:0-3563 GCA_031414715.1 Methylophilaceae bacterium
GCGGCAAGCGTCAAAGCAGAGACCAAGCCACATCTGGCCAAGATTATGAGCTAACTGCTTCCATTTCATTAGAAGACGCATATGCTGGCACCACGCTAGATTTAAATTTTAGCGTGCCAGAACAGGATAGCCAGGGTTTAGTGAAACAAGTACCGCACACGTTTAAGGCGCGTATTCCAAAAGGTGTGACAAATGGCACCAAAATGCTGCTGCGCGGTAAAGGTGGCAAAGGCTTTAATGGTGGCATAAATGGCAATTTATATTTAAACATTCATTTTTTACCACATATGCTATTTAAGGCGGTTAATCACAATCTATTGATTGATGTACCAATCACCCCTTCGGAGGCGGCATTGGGCGCAACTATTAAAGTGCCCACTTTAGAAAATGAAGTGAATTTAAAAATACCCGCTGGAAGTAAAAGTGGGCAGAAAATGCGTATTGCTAAACACGGTATGCCACAAAAAAATGCAGAAAATGCTGATCTTTTCGCGCAGATTAATATTGTAGTGCCGCCAAGTTTAAATGAGCGTGAGAAAGCCTTGTTTAAAGAACTAGCCAATGCCTCAACGTTTAACCCGCGTGAACATTTTCATAATTGAGAATCAAGATGACTAATCATGACGATGAATCACATGACGTTGAACTAATAGCACTCAATGAAAATGTTTATTTGTCACTAGAGTTGCTTGCAGAGCTATCTGGATTAACGCAACAAGAATTGCAATTATTAGTCGACAATGGCGCACTTATTCCTAACCAGATAAGTGCAACATCTGCTTTGAATACACTTAACTTTAATAGTCATTATTTAATATCCATACGCAAACTCTATCGGCTTAAACAGGATTTTGAGCTAGATATTAATTCTCTTGGTTTAACGTTGGTTTTTTTAGAGCGCGTGAGAATACTAGAGCTGCAATTGCACCATTTAACTAGTCAAACAATTGATTAAATGCATGAAGATACTCGTTCTTAATATTTTTGGATGCAACTAAAAAATATATGGTCACAAGACGACAATTTATTAGCTACGGGGCGGCGATTGCCAGCACGCCATATTCGCAACAGGCATTTGCACTAGATGAGAGTTATGAAGATGCTGTGGGCAGAATTTGGCAACCCATTAACGCACCGATTAATAATCGCTTGCTGCTAAAACGCGAACTGGTACGTTACGCAACACTTGCACCATCAAGCCACAACACGCAATGCTGGCAATTTAAGATTGAAGATAATGCCATTATTCTGCTGGCCGATTTAACTAGACGCTGCCCTGTGGTAGACCCAGACGATCATCACCTGTTTGTATCACTTGGTGCAGCAACTGAAAATTTAACGCAAGCCGCATTAGCAAATGGGCTACAGGCTAACCTACAGTTTGATGGCATAAATACTATTAACTTCGCATTAGAACCAACAAAACCCGTGACTTCACCCCTTTATCAAGCAATTACAGAGCGACAATGCACCCGTACAGAATATGACGGCAAATCATTATCAGTAGAGGAGTTGAATATGTTAGAGTTTGCCGGCACGGGTGATGGCGTGCATATTTTATTGCATACCGAAAAGCAAGCTATGGAGAATATTTTAGCCTATGTAGTTGCAGGCAATAGCGCACAAATGCACGACCCTGCTTTTATGGCAGAATTAAAATCTTGGATACGCTTTAGTAGTAGTGACGCAGTGCGTACTGGCGATGGCTTATATACTGCCGCGTCAGGTAGCCCATCGGTGCCAAAATGGATTGGTAGCCCACTATTTAATTTAATGTTTAACGAAAAAAGTGAAAATGATAAATATGCCAAACATATTCGCAGCTCCGCTGGGGTAGCTATTTTTGTCTCAGATAAAAATGACAGGGCACACTGGCTAGAAGTGGGTCGTTGCTATGAGCGTTTTGCCTTACAAGCTACTGCATTAGGTATTCGCAGTGCGTTTTTGAATCAAGCAGTAGAGGTGTCAACAGTACGCCAACAGTTTGCGCGCCATCTCAACATAGACGAAGATACAGGCGCAGGTAGAATTGATTTGGTGGTTAGATTTGGGCGCGGCAAGTTAATGCCAAAATCGTTAAGGCGGCCAGTTGAGGCTGTGCTGATTTAACGCTTTACAAGCTGAGCAACTAGCTTGCGATAATTTTCGCCGAGTATCTATTTTGCATCATCCACTATTTGAATCAATTTTTCCTGCACTTCTTTAGCAACGTTCGCTAGTTCTGAATTTTGTGACAAGGCTGCAAGCATTGGTACTGGTTTAATAAGGCCAATTGTTGTTTGTCCGTGCTCGGTATAGACTGAAATGCGGCAGGGCAAGACCATATTTAAACGCATATCAGTGGATAAAACTTTTGAGGCTTGCACTGGATTACAAACTTCAAAAATTTTACATTGCTCGTTGAACACAATGCCTTTATTACGCAAGGTTGCGCCTAAATCGTGAACATGCATCACCCCAAAACTATTGTGCAAAACTGCTTTTTCAAGATCTGCTGCTGCTTGGCTAAATGCTTTATCGGTTTCAATAATGTAATACATAAAAATATATCCTTATTTTCAGCTGTTGGTTGTGACAGACTAATGCTAATATCGCTGCGCCAGCCAACTAGGGTGATTTTTTAACCAATAATAAGCTAATTTTTCAATACTACACCGCGTGTGTAACAAACTACCTACCCTACTCGGTTAGCATCAGTGGTAAACGTTAACATTGACTAAATTAACTTTCATGTTTACGCACACTAGCAACAGCAGCAGTTACGCCAGCCTCATACTCGCGCCATTTTTTCTCAGAAGCTTTTTTAAGCTCGGTTAATTTAGCTTCTGCTGTTTTGATATGTTTTTCCAAAGCAGCCACTTCGGTATTCATTTTGGCTTTCATCTCTGTTTTTTCAGCACTGGCTTTTTTGCTTAGCTCTGCTAGCTTATCTTTACCTTTTTGAATGTCTTGCTCAGCACTGGCTACAAAAGCATCTCTGTTTGCTGTTTTTGGTGCATATTCAAATTTTGGCATTTGTTGAATCGATTCTTTCGTGGCACCTTTTAACTCCATTTTGCCATTGACTTCATTAATTTGCGTAACAGGTATGGCAACATCATGTTTGCCCATACCTAAAAAGCCACCTACTCCTATAATTGCGTATGTTAGTTTTTTGTCAGGGGCAATAATTAGGTCATCAACACTGCCAACTTTGTCACCTTTTTCGTTATAAATTGGCTTACCCATAATACTTTTTTTAACGCTCCAGCCGTTAGTAAGCTCAACCAATTCACTAACAGTTACACCGATGACACTTCCGCCAACCACTTCCGCCTGCACGTTAAAACTTATTGTTTGTAAGCCAGCCAGAACCATCGCTGCCACTAAAATAGTATTTTTCATGATTATTTCCTTTGATTATTAGTTAAAAATTATTTATTAATCATTTATATCAAATTAGCTATTTCGCGTCTGTTAGCTGGCGCACTTATACAAATTTATTTAACTTAAGCAATGTGTGCTGACGCACAGTCGTAACCAACATATGAGCACACACTCAAAATCCGTCGACCAAAAGGAAT
>JANNWI010000208.1:0-2332 GCA_031414715.1 Methylophilaceae bacterium
AAACCCATCATAAAGCCATCCCACATGGCAGGTGCAGGTGGATTTTTTGCGGCAAAGCTTTCTACCCGCGCCAGCACAATACAGTTCACCACAATAAGCGGAATAAAAATGCCCAGCACTTTGTGCAGAGGCTCGGCAAAGCCGTGAATAGCCAAATCAATCACTGTTACCAACGCGGCGATAACTAGAATAAACACGGGTACTCTTATCTCGCTAGGCACAAATTTACGCACAGGCGAAACCGCGCCATTGGCGCAGGCCATGACGATTGCAGTAGCCAAGCCTAAACTTAAGCCATTGACGGCTGAGGTGGTAATCGCCAAAGTTGGGCATAAGCCCAAAAGTTGCACTACTCCTGTGTTTTGCTTCCAGAGCCCGTTGTAGGCTATTTGTTTATAATCACTCATTTTTACCTGCCCTCCGCAAATAATGTTGCTTTATTCGCTTCAAAATATTGCAGTGCTCTGTACACTGCTCTTACCACCGCACGTGGCGTAATGGTTGCACCCGACATGTAATCAAATTTGCCATTATCTTTTTTTACATTCCAGTTTTGTTCGCTTGTCTTTGTGATTGACTCATTATCAAAAAGTTTAATCCAATTATTTTTAGCAATATCAATATAATCGCCCAATCCAGGCGTTTCCTTGTGTGTCAAAACGCGCACACCACTTATTTCGCCATTGTATTTAATTGCAATCAACAGCTTAATATCACCGCTGTAACCATCGTGTGCAATCGCTTCTAAAATAATAGCAGCTGGTGCATCATTGACGCGCGCGCGATTAGCAATACTAGCTTGAGTGTTGCCAAGCAAGGCATTTGGTGCAATCGTCAGCGTGTCTTTTAAAATATCATTGTCATGCATATTTTCTGACACAATTTGCCTAAATAAAGCTAATCTTGCTTTTTGCTCGCTTTTTTCAATCGGCACTTTAGTCACTTGAAAAACGTAAGCTAACAGCAACGTAAATACCACCGCAAACACAATTAGCGTGATGGCAGTTTTACTGGCGTGTTTTAAAATGGTTTCAGACATCGCTATTTCTCATGCCCGAATACGCGAGGCTGGGTGTAGGCGTCAATCAGTGGCACGCAAATATTCATAAAAATCACGGCAAATGCCACACCATCTGGATAGCCGCCATACACGCGCACTAAATAAGTAATCACCGCCACGCCCGCCGCAAACCATAGTTTGCCTTTTGGGGTAGTCGGACCGCTCACAGGGTCGGTGATGATAAAAAATGCACATAACATGCTGGCACCGCTAAATAAATGAATCAAGGGAGAGGTGAAATATGCAGGGTTTACCAGCCAAAAAATGCCAGAAATAGCTGTAAGCGCCGTTAAAAATGCAGTTGGTAAATGCCAGCTAATGATTTTTTGTTGCCATAAATATAAGCCGCCCAGCAAGTAACCAAGTGTTACGTATTCGCCACCTTTACCACCCAGCGTGCCAAATATAGGTGCTTGTGTGATGCTGGCAACATTGTGATTTAATTTCAATTCAGTTTTTAAATAATCCAAAGGTGTTGCAGATGTCACCGCATCAATTTGCACATTTTGCGGCAACAGACCGCTAAAAATAAAATTGAATTGGTCAGAAAAACTTAGCTTGGTTTGTGCTAATTCAAGTGCAGATGGCCATTTGGTCATGATGGCGGGAAATGAAATCAATAGTACTGCGTAACCAATCATGGCGGGGTTGAACGGGTTGTAACCTAGGCCACCATATAATTGTTTCGCGACGACAATAGCAAACAGCGTACCCACTACGATTAGCCACCAAGGTGCAAGTGGCGGAATCGCCAGCGCCAATAACCATGAGGCAATCACGGCGCTGTAATCACTGAGAAATGGCGCGACTGGGCGACGGCGAATTTTTAGCATCGCTGCCTCGGCAACCAAGGCAGTAGCGGTTGCCAGCGCAATAGTTACTAGTATGCCACCGCCAAATACCCACACATAAGCGAAAATGCCCGGCACAAGTGCTAGCAGCACTTTCAGCATGATGGTGCTGATACTTGGCGCGTCAGAAATATAAGGACTTCTATTCATCATTATTTATTTCATTTATATTCATGTTTAATTTTGCTGCATCGGCTGCCGCTTTGGCAGCTTTTGCTTTTGCAATTGCTGCGGCGATTTTAGCCTGCTTATCTGTATCTACAGCAGCAGGCACGTCTTTATTGGCCTCTAAACCAACGGCCACACGTCGCGCATCAATTTCAGCAATTTCTTCTTTTACCGTCTCGCCTGCATCTGCTACATTTTTAGGCGTGACTACGGTTGCTGCTTTGGCTGCCTTGGCGCGTTCAATTGCCGCAGC
>JANNWI010000209.1:0-3348 GCA_031414715.1 Methylophilaceae bacterium
GACTTAACTGTACGTGCGGAAGTGCGCGAGAATATTACCGGCGCGATTGCTGACTCGATTAACTACACCATTGATAGCTTGCGCGATTTGGTAACCGGTATTAACCGCGCATCAGAGCAGGTGAACACGGCTACTGGTCAAGCGCAGGCGACATCAGTCGGTTTGTTATCGGCGGCAGAAAAACAAGCGGTGCAAATTACAGAAACCACCGATGCGGTTTCCAACATGACGCGTTCTATATTGCAAGTGTCTAGCAACGCTAGTCAGGCTTCACAAGTGGCGCAACGCTCGCTACAAGCCGCTACACAAGGCTCATTAGCCGTACAAAATACCATTGCAGGTATGAATGGCATTCGTGAACAGATTCAAGAAACCTCAAAACGGATTAAACGCTTGGGCGAAAGCTCGCAAGAGATTGGTGAGATTGTGGAGCTGATTTCTGACATTACCGAGCAAACCAATATTTTGGCCTTGAACGCGGCTATTCAAGCAGCATCTGCAGGCGAAGCGGGGCGTGGCTTTACGGTGGTTGCAGAGGAGGTACAGCGTTTGGCGGAACGCTCATCTGAAGCGACCAAACAAATTGGTGCGATTGTAAAAACCATTCAAACTGATACTAACTCAGCGGTAGCCGCGATGGAAAAATCAACCGAGGGTGTAGTGGAAGGCGCGCGATTATCTGATGCGGCGGGTAAAGCGCTGACTGAAATTGAAACCGTTTCTAACAGCTTGGCGCGACTGATTCAATCCATTTCTAGCGCCACCGAGGCGCAAACTGAAGTTGCTTCAACTGTGACCAAAAACATGCAGCAAATTCAAGAAATTACGTCGCAAACAACCGAAGGTACCATACAAACGACAGAGTCGATTGGACAACTAAGCAAGCTGTCGGAAGAGCTACGTGACTCTGTTGCTGGCTTTAAACTGGCTTAATACACTCCTTAATTACCGATTATTGTTGGAGCAAAATTAGGTGGCTGAAAATTTTGATAGCGGCCCATTAAGCTGGGTAAAAGACCAAATTAACCAATTGCTTGAATCTGTGTTAAATAACATAGAGGCAGTGCAAGCGAATACGCACGACACATCGCCTATGCGCTTATCGCAAACCAGCTTGTATCAAGCAACTGGTGCATTAGATATGGTGGGTTTAGAAGGTTGTAAACGGTTTTCGAGTGAGTTGGAAAAGTTAGCTGGCAAGCTTGAGAAAAAAACTGTTAACGCCACACCTGAGTTAATAGCCGCCTTTGAGAAAGCAGTGAAAACGCTGCAAGGTTATCTACATGAGTTGCTAAACGGTGCGCCAGACATTCCACTCCGTTTATATTCTGCATTAAATCCAATCGTTATTGCGCAAGGCGAGAGTCTGGATGAAAGTGAACTATTTTTTCCAGACACTAGTTATAGTGCACCGAAGGGTAATGCCACCCAAGAATTGAGCGAGGCGGAATACGCCAGTTTTATTGTTGAACAACGGCTTGTTTATCAGAAATCGTTACTTCATTGGCTGCAAACCAAACAAGCAAATGCCGTTGATAGCATGACAACCGCAGTAAGCAACGTAAGCCGAGTGCAGCAAAAAAATAGCAACAAAACCTTGTGGTGGGCGGCCAGTGCGTTTACTGATTCGTTAGCACAAAAAGAAATAGCTGAAAACCAAGGTGCCAAAAAACTATGTCGTAAGTTAGATCAAGAGCTGCGCATGTTTGCCGATGGTGTTAATAAACCACACAATAATTTATTACGTGACATTCTATATTACGTGGCGATAAGCGATCTAGATAATGCAAACGTGCTAAAGGTAAAAGAAGTATTTGAGCTGGATCAGTTTGTCGACAAAAAATCTTCTATCAATTTTATTGGTAGCAACATTGATGCGCACGAAACTGCTCTGGTACAACAGTTATTAGATGAATTAGACATTTTAAAAGATTTATGGGATGAAATATCCAATACGCTAAATTTTAGTAAAATGGATAATAAAACCAGCAGCAATCCAGTGCACATTGATAATGTATTAATTACTAGATTTTCTGATGCCATTAACCCCAGCCAGCAGTTATCAAAAAATCTTAGCCAAGTATTATTTATTGATTTTTACTCAGTATTACAGCAAGCTAGTAGCACCCTGTGTCACGACGCAAGTAAAGTCAATCACGCCGCTTTGATTGAAGTGGCCGCAGCGCTCAATTTAATTGAGGTTGCACTAAAAAACTATGCAGATTTAGATCCGCAACAATTAGAAAAATTACATTCTGAGTTGATGCGGTTAGAATCAATTTCATCTGGAGTAGTTTACGATAAGTTAGACGCCGATAGATCGGGTGAGTTAGATCGCGATACCGTCAAAGCAGTCGTGATTCATATCAACGAATCGCTCAAAATTGTCGAGCAGGCACTTGATAGCTATTTCCGCAATCCGAAAGAAAAAGCACCATTAACGCTAACGCCGCAGCCTATCAAGCAATTATCAGCGGTGTTTGATATGTTGGGTTTGGCAACGCCAACGGCTATTGCCAACGCAAGCAGTTTGTATATTCAATATTTTCAGCAAGAGAATTATGTAGCGAATCAAGCAGATTTTGAGCTGGTGGCTGAGAGTTTGAGTATGTTGGGCTTGTATGCAGACGAAATGCCTAAAACGCGTCCAGAATCAGAAAAAGCGTTAGAAGGTGCATTGCAACGCTTGAATGCTGCGCTAACGCAAGTTGGCGTAATTAATGCACTAGCTGTAGAACAATCTGCTGCGGTTGATGAAGAAGCTAATGCGATTAGTACAGATAAAATTGATGATGAAAAGAATCTAACGGTAGTTGCGCTTGCAGAGTTTCAAAAAGATAATCAAACCACACCTTCAGAAGCCTCTCTGGCATTGGCTTCTGGGCCAACGATTACTGATCAGGCTTATGATGATGAACTGTTAGATATTTATCTGACGGAGGCAGAGGAAGTGTTGGCGCATATTGCGCAAAACTGCCAGGCGTTGCGTGTCAATGTTACCGATAATGAGGCGCTAATTGAAGTGCGTCGTAGTTTTCATACCTTAAAAGGAAGTGGCCGTACAGTTGGTTTAAACGCATTGGGCGAGGTCGCAGGACAAGTTGAATTCTTTTTAAATGGTGTATTAGATAAGAAAAATACCTTAAACCTTAAACAAGTGAGCACCATTGAACAAGTGGCAGCAGCATTTGCTGGCTGGACAGCCGAGTTGCGCGCCAACAACCAAGTAGAAGTCAATCAAGATGCTTGGGTAGCACGCATTGCCGAAATGCCAAAACAAGATGTTGTTGCACAGGCAGAGATCATTCAGATAGACAGTAAAGCGAATAAAGTTAAAGCCAAAACGCC
>JANNWI010000210.1:0-2044 GCA_031414715.1 Methylophilaceae bacterium
CTTTAATATGACCGATGTTATAGCGGTGTATCACCACGTTGAGCACCATTGGGTAGCCGTGATTTTTAATCATCGCGGCGACTTTTTTCTTCAATTCAAATGTTTTAGTATTGGTAATAAAGTTGTTAATTTCTTCAGTAATATCGTGCATCGATAGCTGAATATGGTCTAAGCCGCCATCTTTAAAAGCTTGAATACGTTTTTCAGTTAAGCCAACGCCTGAAGTGATTAAATTACTGTAGTAGCCCAGCTTTTTGGCTTCAATCACAATCTCTTCAATATCATCACGCAATATTGGCTCGCCGCCCGAAATTCCCAGCTGAATCGCGCCTAGTTTGCGTGCTTCGCGCAAGGCGTTAATCCATTGCTCAGTGCTTAGTTCGTTTTGCGTATGTTTATCGTAATCGGTTGGGTTATAGCAAAACGCACAATGTAATGGGCAGCGATAAGTCACTTCTGCCAGCAACCATAAAGGCTGTGTGTGCGTGATATTCGCCGCCACGCCATTGTTTTTGGCTTGAACTTGAGATTCTTTATGAATCTCTTTTTGCACTACTGACTCACCTAATGATGTTTGTGTCATTTTGCTACTCCTAAACCTTAAACTTTCCGAATCCAAGCTTTGCCAAAAGCCATATCAAACATACCAATCACGTCTGTTTCAATGGTTGTAGCATCTGGGAAAGCCACTTTTAAATCAGTAATAATATCGCCCACCGTCACCTTGCCATCGACGCGCTTAATCACTTCACCTGCACCACCATGTAGCTTGACCATACCTTCGGGGAACAAAATCACGTAACTTTGTTGCGCTTCCTCCCACTGAAAGCGATGATGCAGCGCAATGGCAAATACATCCTCATGCTTGATAGTTGAGAGTGCTGAGTCGATTGCTATATTTTCCATCTAATTCAATGCCTTAATCAAAATTAAACTAATTAAAATTTATTACGGGTTGGTGAAAATAATCTTTGCCCGCAATTTTAATATCAACATCAGATGCCAGCATAATACTATCGGCAATTACCCATAAAACATTCAGTTTAAACTGCAAAATATCTAACGCTTTTAGTTGCATTTCTCGACTAGTGCTAAAGTAATCTAGCGTTACGCCTAAACCTTGTTCTACGTCGCGGCGCGCTTCAGTTAAACGTTTTTTAAAGTAACTTAAGCCACTTTCATTAATCCACGGGTACATTTGCGGCCAAGAGCTAATACGCTGCTGGTGAATGTGCGGCGCAAATAATTCTGTCAGGCTAGAACATACGCTTTCTTGCCAAGTACGCTGTTTAGCAAAGTTCACATAGGCATCTACTGCAAATTTAACGCCTGGGCTGACCATTTTTAAACTAGTCACTTGCTCGCGCGTCAGGCCAACCGCAGCACCCAGCTGAATCCAAGCCTCGATACCGCCCACTGCTTTGGTACCATCTTCAGCATCCACGCCGTCATGGTCAGTAATGCGCACAATCCATTGTTTGCGCACTTCAACATCGTTACAATTTGAAAGAATTGCCGCATCTTTCATGGGAATGCTAATTTGGTAATAAAAACGATTTGCTACCCAACATTGCAATTGCTCTTTGCTTAATTTACCTTCATACATCATCACGTGAAACGGATGATAAATATGGTAGCCGCGACCTTTTTCGCGCAGTTTTTCTTCAAACTCTTCGCGAGTCCAAGGAGTTAGCTTTTCTGTCATGTTTAATTTACCTCTAAAAAATTCAAAGTTCTAAATGAGACAAGGCGCAAGAAATTTTTTGAGCGCGGCATACGGTTTTGTATGTAAGCGATGAAAAATTTTGAAGCAACGCCGCATCATGACGAAATTTGAGTTTTTTCATAAAATGATATCCATACCATCATAGGCTACTTCAATCTGGTGTTGGTTCAATATCGCACGCTCGGCTGAATCTTCCCGCAAAATGGGATTAGTGTTGTTAATATGAATTAATACTTTACGTACTGTCTTATCGACACCAAATGCATTTAGTTTTTCTATCATGCCGCCCTCGCCCGATTGCGGGTTGTGGCCAATACT
>JANNWI010000211.1:0-17949 GCA_031414715.1 Methylophilaceae bacterium
CTGCGATGATGGTTTTTAAACCAGCGGCTTTGCAGATTTCACCCACCAAACTGGTCACTGTAGTTTTGCCATTAGAGCCTGTAATACCAATCATTTTGGCTTGCTTCGGGCGGTATTGCGCAAACAGCTCGACATCGCCGACGACGGGGATACCCCGATCAATGGCCGCTTGCACAGTGGGTTCGTTTAAGGACACACCCGGGCTAATCACAATGACTTCTGCCTGCAACAAAACATCTTGCCTAAATGCGCCTGTGTGCACTGCCACCTGTGGCATTTTGCGTAGCAAATCATCTAAGTTTGGTGGATTTTCACGGGAATCTGCCACAGACAAAACGGCACCCTGCGTATCAAGCCAACGCAGCGCCGAAAGCCCTGTTTCACCAAGGCCCAAGACGAGTACACGTTTATTATGTAGTTGCAATTTCATTATCTTAATTTCAATGTAGCAAGCCCAATCAGCACCAACATCATAGTAATAATCCAAAACCTAACAACGACCTGTGTCTCTTTCCAACCTTTTTGCTCGTAGTGATGATGCAGTGGCGCCATTAAAAAGATGCGCTGCCCTGTGCCTGTTTTGGCTTTGGTGTATTTAAAATACAGCACTTGCAGCGCGACAGAAAACGTCTCTATGACAAAAACGCCGCCCATAATAAACAGCACGATTTCCTGGCGCACAATCACCGCCACAACACCCAATGCAGCGCCTAATGCCAGCGCACCAACATCGCCCATAAACACCTCGGCTGGGTATGCGTTAAACCATAAAAAGCCCAAGCCCGCCCCTGCCATGGCCGCACAAAATACCATCAGCTCGCCCGCGCCAGCCACGTAAGGAATGCCCAAGTATTTAGAAAAATATAGATGCCCTGCAACATAAGCAAAAATGGCTAATGCGCTACCAACCATCACCGTTGGCATAATTGCCAAACCATCCAAGCCGTCAGTCAAATTGACTGCATTACTGCTGCCCACAATGACCAAATAAGTCAGCACAATAAAACCTACAGCGCCTAAAGGCAGCACTAAGGTTTTAAAGAAAGGGACGATTAGCGTTGTTTCTGCTGGGCTGCCAGCAGTTTGATATAAGAAAATAGCCACGCCTAAACCAATCAAACTTTGCCAAAAATATTTGGCTTTAGCCGATAAACCTTTTGGGTTTTTATAGACGACTTTACGATAGTCATCTACCCAGCCAACCGCGCCAAACCCCAATGTGGTGATTAACACTACCCAAATATATTTGTTATGCAAATCGCCCCACAATAAAGTCGCCACCGCAATCGCCACCAATATCAGCGCGCCACCCATGGTAGGTGTACCCGCTTTTACCAAATGCGTTTGTGGACCGTCGTCGCGCACTGCTTGCCCTACCTTGTATTGCGTCAGTTTGCGTATCATGGTTGGTCCAACCACAAATGAAATAATCAGCGCGGTTAGCGTTGCCAGCACTGCGCGCAACGTGATGTAGTTAAATACATTAAAGGCACGAATATCGTGCGCCAAGTACCTAGCAAGCTCTAGTAACATTGCTTTCCTCCAACTCATTATTTTTTTCTAATAGCGCATTGACCACGCGCTCCATTTGCATAAAACGCGAGCCTTTTATTAACACAGTGGTATCTTTTTTAACTAGTTTGCAGGCCGCGTCCAGCAAGGCTTGCAGCGATGCATAATGTGTGGCATTTTCACCAAATGCTTGCACTGCAAATACGCTGTTTTCACCAAGCGCTAATAAGTGATGCACGCCTTTGTCTTTTGCATAAGCGCCAACTTCTGCGTGCATTTTTCCCGCATCTGCGCCAAGCTCACCCATGTCGCCCATCACAAAAATTTTGCCGCCCGCTTGTGTATACAGCACATCCAGCGCAGCTTTCATCGAATCTGGGTTGGCGTTATAAGTATCGTCAATTAGGCTGGCGCCATTCAAGCCAGCTTTACGTTGCAAGCGACCTTTTACCCCTCCAAATTGTGCCAAGCCAATTGCAATCGCAGTTAAGGGTACGTTTATCGCTAATGCCGCCGCAGCAGCAGCTAACGCGTTGTACACGTTATGCGCACCCAAAGCGTGCAATTCAACCGCAATTTCACCGACTGGCGTCTGTAAAATAATCGGGCTGGAATCCGCATGGATACAAGGTGAATCAATCTCACGAGGTGAGTTTGAGAGGAGGTGGTCTGGGCCATTGGGCTGCAGGACAGCCATAATATCTGTTTTTTTATTGGTATCTGCTTTTTTGTGCATTCCAAAACTTAATACTTTTCTATTTATATTTAAGCTATGCCAATAATCCGCATAGTCATTATCTGCGTTAATCACAGCAATACCACTACCGTCCAAGCCAGCAAAAATCTCGCCCTTGGCTTTGGCAATGTTATCACGCGAGCCAAGCTCACCAATGTGCGCGGTGCCAGCATTGGTAATGACAGCTACCATGGGTCGCGCAATGCGCGTTAAATAATCAATCTCACCAAGATGACTCATGCCCATTTCAATCACGGCAACATCATGTTGTTTGTGTAATTTTAATAAAGTGATTGGCATGCCAATGTCGTTATTAAAATTGCCTTGCGTAGCCAAAACGCTTTTATTGGCTGCGTTCAAAATAGCCACCAGCATGTCTTTTACAGTAGTTTTACCATTGCTACCAGTGACTGCTATTAACGGAATAGTAAATTGCGCGCGCCAGTGTGCGGCCAGCTGCCCCAAAGCCAAACGTGTATCTTTTACTAATACTGCTGAGCTTGCTTGCGTTTTAGCATCACTCACTAGCGCTGCTGCTGCGCCTTGCTTAAGTGCTTCTACTGCGAATCTGTTGCCATCAAAATTCTCGCCCTTAATGCCAACAAATAATTGGTTTTTAACAATATTGCGACTGTCAGACCCCACACTTTCACACAGCACGTCCGCACCAATCATGCGCCCACTGACGGCCTTTGCAATTTCAGATAGCATCATCATGCTGTCACCTTGGCGTAAATTTTTAACACATTTTTGGCTTGCTCTACATCACTAAAATAGTGTTTTTTGCCTTTAATTTCTTGATAATCTTCATGACCTTTACCTGCAATCAGCACAATATCGCTTGGCTTGGCAGAAAGTATGCCTATAGAAATCGCTTTTGCTCGATCTTCTTCAACCGCAAAATTGCCATGAGTGCCTTTTAAAATATCTTGAATAATGCTCATCGGTGCTTCATCACGCGGGTTATCAGATGTGACCACCACCGCCGAGGCATAATCGCTGGCAATTTTTCCCATTAGCTCACGCTTGCCTGTGTCGCGATTGCCACCGCAACCAAATACGCAGATTAATTTAGCGCTTGCTTGTGCTTTTAATGCCTCTAGCACTTTCTCAAGCGCGGCTGGGGTATGTGCATAATCAACCACCACCAACGGTGCGCTTTCGCCACCGAGCATTTGCATGCGACCTTGAGCAGATTCAATCTGTGAAATAGCCTTGATTGCATTTTCTAAACTTACCTTAGAAGCCAACAGAGTCGCTAAAACTGCCAATACGTTATAAACATTAAAACGGCCAATTAAATTGGCTTTCACTGGCGCATTGCCATGCGGTGTATTTGCATAAAAAGTAAAATGTGTGTGTGTAAAGTGTAGCTCGGTCGCACGCACATCACCACTGTGTATGCCATAAGTCATCACTGGCTTACCTGCTGCTGTTAAATCTAGCGCTAATGTTTCACCAAATGCGTCATCAGCATTCAGCACCGCATATTGCAAATCACTATCATCAAACAAAATACGTTTTGCAGCGGCATATGCCTCAAATGTTTTGTGATAATCCAAGTGGTCGCGCGTTAAATTACTCAGCACCGCAATATCAAAATTGATACTGCGTACACGGCCTTGATGCAAGCCATGAGAAGATACTTCCATTGCTACAGCCTCCACATTCTGCTGCACATAATCTGCCAACATGCTTTGCAATAACACTGCGTCGGGCGTGGTGTTACTGGTTTCACTCATCTGATGAGGCAAGCCATTGCCCAAGGTGCCAATGACAGCTGTTTTGCGATGCAAGTAATTTAAGCATTGCGACAGCCATTGTGTAATCGATGTTTTGCCATTGGTGCCAGTCACACCAATCATCCATAGTTTTTCAGATGGTGCTTTATAAAATTGGCTAGCGATATAGCTCGATTGCAAACGTAAATCTTTAATTGCAATATTCTCAACCTGCCAATCTGGGTTCCATTCAAAGTCCCCAACATCCTTCTCCCAAATCACTGCACTGGCACCGTTTTTAATGGCGTCTGCAATGTAATCTCGACCATCTACGCTGTCGCCTGGATAAGCCAAAAATAAGCTACCTTGCGTCACTTTTCGGCTATCTGTCGCTATGTTTTTAAAAGGCGTTTTGAATTTATAAACCGTCATACCACTTCTTTTACGTCTTCTATAGTTTCAGATGGAATCACCACGTTATTATTAGGCGAATCTTGTGGCACCGCCAGCATACGCAGCGCATCGGCCATCACCGCAGCAAAAACTGGCGCTGCCACAATGCCGCCATAATATTGTTCATTTTCTATATTGGGCTCATCTATCATCACCGCCATAATCAGCCGTGGGTTAGATGCAGGTGCCAAACCCACAAACGAGCCCACATATTTATCTGGCTCGTAACCTTTTGGCCCTAATTTATGCGCAGTGCCAGTTTTGCCACCAACACGATAGCCTGCCACCTGCGCGCGCAATGCCGTACCCCCTGGCTGCACCACAAGCTCTAGCATATCTTTGACATCATTGGCCACTTGCGCAGAAAACACCTGGTGCCCTACTGGCGATTCTTTTAGTTTTAATAGCGAAATAGGTTTAAGCTCACCTTCATTGGTAAATACCGTGTAAGCGCGTGCTAACTGCAACAAGGTTAGGCTAATACCATGTCCATAAGACATAGTCGCTTGTTCAATCGGTCGCCATGTTTTATAGGGTCGCACCTTACCCGCCGCCTCGCCAGGAAAGCCAATATTGGCGCGGTTGCCAAAGCCCAGCTGATTAAAGGTGCTCCACAGCTCTTCTTTTTTGAGGCTTAGCGCCATTTTAGCCGCGCCGACATTAGAGGATTTTTGCACCACTTGCGACACCGTTAATATGCCGTGCGGATGCGAATCATTGATAGTTGCGGGGCCAATAGACATGCGGCCCGGTGCAGTTTGAATTTTAGTTGTTGGCGTAAAATCGCCAAATTGCATAGCTGCTGCTGCGGTTATAGCCTTCATGGTTGAGCCTGGCTCAAACATATCGGTAATGGCTCGGTTGCGCGCTTTTCCTTTAATGTTGATTGGGTTGTTAGGGTTATAGGTTGGCAAGTTAACCATCGCCAACACCTCACCTGTTTTAGCATCCAGCACCACAATGGCACCCGCTTTAGCTTTATGTTTTTCGATGGCTTTTGATAACTCTCTAAACGCTAAATATTGAATACGCCTATCAATGCTCAACGCCAAATCATGCCCATCTTGCGGCACTTTGACAGCCTCTAAATCTTCTACAATATGACCTTGTCTATCTTGGATGACGCGGCGGCTGCCAGCTTTTCCTGATAGGCTAGCGTTTTGTGCCAACTCAAAACCTTCTTGACCAGTATCATCAATACCAGTAAAGCCAACCAGATGCGCAGTCACATCACCTGCAGGGTAAAAGCGTTTATATTCACGCTGTAAAAATACCCCTGAGATTTCCAAACTCATCACTTTTGCCGCCAATTCGGGTGAAATACGGCGTTTTAAATAGACAAACTCGCGCTTACGGTTAGCAATCTTTTTATCAAAATCTTTGGTTTTAATGTTGAGCAACTTGGCTAGCGCCAGTTTCTGATTTTGACTTATCTGCACATCAGGCGGACTTGCCCACACCGACTCTACAGGGCTACTAATCGCTAGCAACTCGCCATTTCTATCGGTAATTTTGCCGCGATGTGCTTGCAATACTATGTTTCTGCTGTAACGGGCATCACCTTTTTGCTGCAAAAAGTCCTTATGCAAGCTTTGCAAATAAATACCGCGCAAAAATAAAGCACCAAAACCTACCAAAACCGCAATCAGCAACACACGCCTGCGCCAAGCGGGTAGCTTTACAATATGATGCTGGGTTTTGTCGTAAGCCATTTTGTTAATTGTTCATATCTTCTAATGAAATCACTTGAATACGCTTGGCATCAGGCACCTGCATATTGAGTTTTTTCGCTGCATGCTCTTCGATGCGCGAATGCATGGCCCAAGTACTTTGCTCTAGCTGCATTTGACCAAAAATCGTTTCGTATCTTTTGCTTAAATTTTGCTGCTGCTCTAGCTCGAAATACAATTTACGCGCTTTGTGCTGCGCTGTTACCACGCCCAAACTCACAAAAATGAGCACCAAAAATAAAATTAAATTTAAACGGGTCATGCGTGAGCTGTTCTTTCTGCTATTCGCATTACTGCGCTACGGCAACGTACATTTTGCTTAACTTCTGCAGCACTTGGCTTAATCGCTTTGCCTACAGAGGCTAATCTTGGTTGTGGCAAGTCTTTGGCTTTAATCGGAAAGTTGCTAGGCAAATCATCACGATTTTGTTCATTTTGAATAAAGCGCTTCACAATTCTATCTTCTAACGAATGGAAGCTAATCACCACTAAGCGTCCGTCTACTGCCAATAAATCAACACATTTGGGCAATATTAGCGATAACTCCTCAAGCTCTTGATTGACGAAAATCCGTAAAGCTTGAAAGGTGCGCGTTGCAGGGTTCTGCCCCGGCTCGACCTTGGGGATTGCACTTGCCACGATCGTGGCAAGCTGTCCTGTAGTGGTGATGGCGCGCCCGTCATTGCGCTCCTTAATAATCGCCCTTGCAACCTGCTTAGCAAACCGTTCTTCACCATAGTCTTTTATCACTTTCCCTAACTGTTGTTCTGAAATTGTGGTCAACAGCTCTGCAACTGTTTTGCCACGCGTTTGGTCCATGCGCATATCAAGCGGCGCATCAAACCTAAAACTAAAACCCCGTTCACCTTCATCAATTTGTGGCGACGAAATGCCCAAATCCAGCAAAATGCCATCTACACTGGCTAAATTGTGATTGACTGCCAATTGATTGAATTCTGAAAAATGACGATGCTCAATACAAAATCGGGCGTCTTGAATTTGTTTGCCTGTTTCTATTGCCGCTAAATCTCTATCCATCGCAAATAAGCGACCCGTGTTATCTAACTTGGATAATATTTTCTTACTGTGCCCGCCGCGGCCAAAGGTGCCGTCGATATATGTTCCGCTTGGTTTAATGTTCAGCGCGTCTACGGCCTCATTCAGTAAAACGGTGGTATGAGTTGAAACTGATGACATAATTGCTGGTGATGCCGAAGTCGATTTTGGGGCCGAGTTTAGGGGTGGTTTGGGCGCCGAGTTAGCGCCCGATTTCATAGTGAAAAGCCTTCTAATTCTGCGGGCATCTCAATGCCATCGCCATTTAAGACGCTATCAAGCTGCTTGCGCCATGCGCTCATATTCCACATTTCAAAATGGCTACCTTGGCCAACCAACATCACATCTTTATCCAGCCCAGCAAATTCACGCAATGTTGGCGATACCAATAACCGTCCTGCACTATCCAGCTCAATATCTTCTGCATAACCCACCAATAAGCGTTGCAGAACAGATGACTGCTTATCAAAAGAGGATAGCGCCATCATTTTGGCTTCTATCGGCTCCCATGCAGGTTGTGGATACAACAATAAGCAACCGTGCGGATGTGCAGTCAGCACAACCTTACTCAGCAGCGCTTCACGATGCTTGGCTGGGACGGCTAAGCGCCCTTTAACATCCATACTTAAATTTGTTGTACCGCGAAACATGTTTGATTAAAAGCCTTATAATTTCTATTATTTATTCATACTTTACATGGTCAAAAAGTAAGCAATCACTAACCAGCCGTAGCTTGAATTAGGCATTCCCCACAAAAACCCACTTTTCTCCACAAATTGAACTATAGTTAAAAAAAAAGTGCTTTGCAAGCACTTTTTAAGGTTTTTTCTTTTAAAAGCAAAGACTTAGCGTATTTTTGTACAAAAAACAATATTCATAAAAAACAATCACTTATTAAATTATGTGAATGTAGATTATTAGTGTTGTTGATTATGTGATTGAATTGCATGACTGGCGCGAAAGTAGGCACAGATAATGAACTTGATACAAAGCCCGCGAGAGTAGAAGTAAAGAAACTGAAACAACAACCGCAAGGACAGAAGTAAAGAATCATCAAATAAATTGACACAAAGCCCACATACCCGCAGGGGGCATCCCCAATTAACTAAAACCGCTAAAGCGGCTAGTAAAGAGTGAAAGTGAAGCTAGCCGATAAGCCGGGTTCTGTCGTGCATTGCTACACGCAACAGTCATTCATCTAGGCGCACAATTACTCATGCGCTCAAGCAACCTACCCGCTGGCAGCGCGAGCCACGCCTATCGCCAGCCTATTTGGTCTTGCTGCAGATGGAGGTTACCGCGTTTCACCGTAACTAAATACGCTCGTCTCTGTGGCCCTATTCCTCGCCTTGGCCTTTAGTTTTACAACTAAAAGTTGCTGCGTACGGCCGTTAGCCGTCATCTTGCTCTGTGCAGCCCGGACTTTCCTCCCCCAATTGCTTGGCGGCGACTGTCTAGCTAACTTCAATGCTATTTTAACACGCCAAAAGCAAACAAAAGTTGCTTGCATGTTGAATAAAAAGTAAAATTCTATTATGACTTTTGATATTCAGCGCTTTGAAAACTCAGCCAAACAAAACGGCATTAGATATTGGTGGGCGCATGAGTTTATGCTTGAATTGGGCTATGAGTCTTGGCCAACTTTCAATAATGTAATTAACAAAGCGATTGCCTCTTGCGCACGCTTAGGTCTAGATGTTTCAGATGCTTTCATAGCATCAAGTTATGGTGAAGGAAATAAAACAACTAAATCGTATCGCTTAACTCGCTTTGCCTGCCTACTCATTACTATGCATGCGGATGGTAAGAAGCCATTTGTGGCTCAGGCTAAAGCAGCTTTAGCTGGAATTGCTTCTCAACTTATAGAAGCTCAAATCAACCAGCAAGGCATAGGCCGTATTGAAGTTCGTGAAGATTTAAAGGCTGCCGAAGGCTTGTTAAATCACGCAGCAGCTACTGCAGGAGTGGAAAATAATCAGTTTGGTATATTTAAGGACGCAGGCTTTCGCGGCATGTACAACATGAGCCTTCGTGATTTAAAGCAACATAAAGGAATTGATGAAAAAGCAACTGCTTATGACTTTATGGGTTTAACAGAGCTCGCTGGTAATTTATTTCGTGTAACTCAAACAGCTGAACGCTTAAAGCAGCAGCCAAACGTTGGGCTTAATATGGCCGCACAAACAGCACAATCTGTAGGGAAAGAAGTTCGCGGTATGATGATTAAAAATAGTGGGGTATCGCCAGAAGCTTTACCGTTTGAAGAAAACATCAACCAAGTAAAAAGGCAATTAAAAAATACAGCTAAAGAAATGAATAAACTAGACGCGCCAAAGAAAACAAAAAAAGACAAGAAGTAATTGCTCTGAAAGCCAATATCCATGCGCCTTGCAGGACACTGTTTTTTGCTCGTAGTGTTAAGGCTTCACAACTAAACCATTGCTGACTGATTTAACACCCTTAACTCCTGCTGCGATTTGCCCTGCACGCGTTTTAGTAGATTGGTTATCGACAAAGCCGCTCAGCAGCACAATGCCATCTTTAGTTTCTACGCTCACATCAAAACTTTTAAAGTTTTTCTCGACCAAATATTTACTTTTAATTTTTGAGGTAATCGCGCCATCGCTGCCAGCTTGTTTAGATTCTTTTTGTTGAACCTTAGAT
Organism: Methylophilaceae bacterium; assembly: GCA_031414715.1. Lineage (GTDB taxonomy): Bacteria > Pseudomonadota > Gammaproteobacteria > Burkholderiales > Methylophilaceae > Methylotenera_A. Next base: position 9,873 of record JANNWI010000211.1, read on the forward strand.
TTGTATGTTGCATATTCGTCCTCACTTAAACTGCCATTGCGGTTTTTATCCGCCTTGGCAAAGCCGCCACCGTTAAACAACTCGTCTTTTTTAATCTCCGTCGCACTTAACTTGCCATTGCTATTTACATCTAGTAATTTAAACTCTTTGGTGTAGATATTTTGGTCTGGCATATCTGACGTAATCGCCAATGCTGGCGCGCTTGTCAGGCTAATTGATAATACAAAAAATATTGAATTTAAACTACGCATATTGCTCTCCAATCTTTAAACTTAAATTAGCTTCCAATGTATTTGCTGACCCGCTCTTAATGGAACCAAGCTGTCGTCTCCCAATGGAAGCGTATTTGGCACCAGCCAACTGGTTTTTTCTAAGCTGATTTTATCTTTATTTCGTGGCAAACCATAAAAATCTGCACCATAAAAACTGGCGAAAGCTTCAAGCTTATCCAGCGCATTGGCAGCTTCAAATGCCTCAGCATATAACTCTATGGCTGCATGCGCGGTATACATGCCGGCGCAGCCACAAGCCGCTTCTTTGGTATGTTTGGCGTGCGGCGCACTATCTGTACCTAAGAAAAACTTATCACTTCCAGAGGTTGCGGCTTTCACCAAGGCAAGGCGGTGTTCCTCACGTTTTAAAATCGGCAAACAATAATGATGCGGCTGAATGCCGCCTTTAAACATGTCGTTGCGATTCATCAGCAAATGATGCGCCGTAATGGTGGCTGCGACGTTACTCGGCGCACTTGCCACAAACTCTGCTGCATCCTTGGTAGTGATGTGCTCAAACACTACTTTTAGCGCTGGAAAGCGCTTAAGCAGCGGTATCATATTGCGCTCGATAAATACCTTTTCACGATCAAACACATCCACATCGCTATCGGTCACCTCAGCATGCACCAACAATGGCACGCCAAGCTTTTCCATTGCCTCTAGCGCATTCACGCAAAAACCTAAATTGCTCACGCCAGAATCTGAATTGGTAGTTGCACCCGCAGGGTAAAGCTTTACGCCATACACAAATCTACTAGCTTTAGCTTTTTTAATTTCATCTGCGGTGGTGTTATCGGTTAAATACAGCGTCATTAACGGTTCGAAGCTAAAGCCTTTTGGCAATGCCGCTAAAATACGCGCACGATATTCATCCGCCAATGCAGTCGTAGTGACTGGCGGACGCAAATTCGGCATGACAATGGCGCGCGCAAATTGCTTGGCGGTATCAGGCAACACCGCTTTCAGTGCCACACCGTCCCTTAAATGTAGGTGCCAATCATCTGGGCGAGTGAGAGTAAACTTTGTTGTCATGGTTTAGTATCTTGTTTTAATTTCAAGGCAAATTCGTACAAATCATTTTTCTTTAGATTGGTAATTTCGGTTGCTAGCGTTACCGCTTGTTTTAATGGCAACTCTGCCAGCAAGCATTTTAATACACGTTGCGCTTCTTCGCTTATTTCCTGCGACTCTACAATTAATGCTGCTTCAACCAGCAACACAAACTCACCACGCTGCTGATTTAGATCGGCCTGCAACCAAGCACTGGCAAGACTTACAGCGCAGGTATAAATTGTCTCAAATGTCTTGGTTAACTCGCGTGCAAAAGTAATCTGCCTATCTTCACCCAGCACTTTCGCGATGTCTTCAATACTCTCAACAATCCGATGAGGTGCTTCGTAAAAAACCAAGGTCACTGTTTGCGATTTTAAACTATCCAAGACTTTGCGCCGCGCGGCGCCGCTGGCGGGCAAAAAGCCATGAAAGTAAAAACCATTTTGCGTAATACCACTGGCAGACAATGCGGCAATCACTGCACTTACACCTGGAATCGGCACAACTTGAACACCCGCTTTACGTACAACATTTACTACCACCGCACCAGGGTCACTAATTCCAGGCGTTCCGGCATCGGTGACCAGTGCAATATTTTCACCATTTTTAAGTTGCAACAACAACTTTTCGGCAGATTGCTGCTCATTGTGCTCATGCACGGCAATTAACTTTTTACTGATACCAAAATGGCTTAACAAGCCCGAGGTGTGCCGCGTGTCCTCGGCAGCAATGGCATCCACACTTTTTAAAACCGCTAGCGCACGCAAGGTAATATCGCCCAAATTTCCAATCGGCGTGGCCACAACATATAATGTACCTATTGGATTCATACTAGAATTTTAAGCTAAAGCCGCGACATACGCCTAAATAAACATGAAATTAAACATCAATAACGCTGGCGTTGCCGCAGAACAGCTGGCCGCAACTTTTTTGGCTGACCATGGCCTTAAATTAGTAGTGCAAAATTATCATTGTCGCTTTGGCGAGATTGATTTAGTCATGATAGAGACTAAAACGCTGGTGTTCGTTGAAGTAAAATTGCGTAGTAGCAGCCAATTTGGCGGCGCTGCAGCTAGCATTACACCACAAAAGCAGCAAAAAATGATACTCACAGCACAACATTATCTGCAACAAACGCATTATAAAACCGAGCCTGCCTGCCGTTTTGATGCCATTTTAATGAGCAAGGCAGATTTGAAACATATTGAATGGATTCGTAATGCTTTCGAAACATAATTGGCGTATGATTTTGCAAAATTCAAACATTTACTAACAGAGGAGCTTTGAATGAATGCACTAAAATTAGGCACATTAAAACTGAATACATTAACTAAACTGATTACGGCAGCTATATTATCCTCCCAATTAATCGCTTGCGTACCCGTTGTGGTTGGCGGCGCGGCGGCAGGCGGCGCTGTTGCAGCCGATAGACGTACTAGCGGTATTTATGTTGAAGATGAAAATATCGAGCTTAAAGCGGTGAAATACATGGAAACCACATTGGGCGACCAAGCGCACGTTAACGTCACTAGCTATAACCGCAATGTGCTACTAACAGGTGAAGTGCCTGATGACGCTGCCAAGGTGAATGCAGAAACGTTTGTAAAATCTATCGAAAACGTACGCAATATTACCAACGAGATAGCAGTCGGCCCAAAAACTGATATTAGCTCACGTGGTAACGATACTTTTTTGACATCAAAAATTAAAACAAAATTTGTGACCGAAAATCAGTTCCCAGCAAATTATGTCAAAATAGTGAGTGAAAACAGCGTGGTGTATTTATTGGGCATTGTCACTAAAGCCGAGGGTGATGCTGCCGCAGCGATAGCAAGTAACACCGATGGCGTAAGTAAAGTGGTTAAAGTATTTGAGTACATGAATTAAAAAACCGATTGAATATTGAAAAAATGAAACCTAAAAAAGAGTTTGTAAAAACGATAGAGATATTTGTACAGGGCTTAACCAGAGATGGCAAACAGTTTAGACCCAGCGACTGGGTAGACCGTATGTGTAGCAGTTTTGCCACTTTTGGCGAAAATCGCAAGCTGCGTTACTCACCTTATTTGCGTCCAGAAGTGCTAAATGGTGTGCGTTGTTTAGCAGTAGATATGAAACTGAAAGACGTGAACCCTGAAGGCTTTGAGCATGTGGTGCTGTTTGCCAATGAAAATAATCTGAATATTTTAGATGAAGCTGGTGCTAGTATTTTGATTGAAACTTAAATTTTAGTGCTTAAATGTTAGTGCCAATCATTTAAGCTTGTTTATTTACATGCTCTGCAGGCCGCATAGATATTGGCTTGCAGAGCATTATTTTTTACACGTTTAATTTTCGTATTTATTCTAGTTAAGCTTATTTAGCTGTTTTCATTAAACTCTCTAAATACTGTTTACTTACTTTGCCACGTTTCGTTTTAACTAATACGCCTTGCGGATTGTAGATATAAGTGGTGGGTAGCACCTCGGCGCTGCCAATTTGCTTCATCACTTCATCATCTCCCAGCACAATTGGATAGCTCATCAGCATATCATCGACATACTCTGCCACCTCGGCCGCGCTTTCAAAATCAAACGCCACGCCAAATACCATCACATCTTTATTTTTACGGCTATCGTATAAAGCCACAAAATCGGGCACTTCTTCCAAGCATGGCGGGCACCATGTCGCCCAGTAATTAACAATGACCCATTTACCTTTATATTGCGACAGCGTATGTGTTTTGCCTGCTGTATCTTTAAGCACAAAATTTCTAATCTCAACATTTTGACTGTTATTAGCCAATGCTACACTGTTTATACATAGTCCAGCGAGTATCAAAAATACAAAAAAAAGTGATTTATTACGTAACATAACGCTTTTTACCTATTAAAAACCTGCAAAAAAGTGACAAACCTAAAATTACCCACTAATATAAAACATTCAGCGTTTAAAGCAATCATAAAGAGCGGAGTGCGTATTGGCAATGAGTCTTAAGCTACCGAGTTTGGATAACAACCCAATTTTATTGGCAGAAACACGCGCGCACAAAATCTCCGAGTTTATTCAAAAGCTACCTTTTGGCGACCCGATCACTGCCGCCACCGATTTGATTGATGAGATGCAAATTCTCAACAGCCAAAAAGTCGCCTTCACCAATCGCTATAACGCTTTAGAGCAATATCGACCCGCTGCTATTCAAATATACCAAGAGTTGCTGCCGCATTTTAACAATGCCAGCCTACCACTCACTAAAAACGAGCAGGCGTTTGCAGATACTGCTATTAATCTTTGGCAAGAATTTGCTTTTGGCTACAAATTTGCCTTGATAGATTTGCAAAATAAAATTTTAAATATTAATAACAGCAAAACCACCGCACAAGTGGTACATCGCGCGCTTTATGCATTTAAAGAGATTGCTTTAGTGCATCACCTGACGTACAAGGCGCCACCTGCAAACTTGTGGGCACAGCTGCACCAACTTTACTATTGTGCTTTGCAGCAAAGCGCCGAGAAACTAGCAGTGTCTGATCAGCTAGCTACTAATAAAGCCAGCTCGGTCAATTTAGTCTATACACAAATGTTGCTAATGTCGCTGGCAGATCCGCAGCATCTCGCCAACTCGGATATTTTAAAAACAGATAATTACCTTTCTAATATTGCAGAGCAGGCAGAAATTAGACTGCTAGGCTTAATCGAAAATCCTGTTGGTGTATTTTTAGTCAGGCTAGACAGCGATAAACCGCCAGTGCCTTTTGCCAAAAACCAAGAAGTACCGAATAATGAAACCGACGTGCTGTTAGTCACCGTCGAATTAGCACGGCAAATTCACCAGCACCTAACCTTGCTGCAAGAAGGCATAGTGCCTAACGATGGCTATTTACCTAGCTACGCGCTAGAAAGCCATTATGAAGATTTATTGGCACGGCTGATGAAAAATTTCGGTAAAGCGCAACAACGGGTGTTTACCAGATCCAAAAAAAGTGACGGTATAGAGCTAGGTATTGGATTGATGGTAGCGCATCACTTAATCAATGAAGGCAGTGATACAGTTAGCAGTCCATCTAGCAGTGCGTTAGCCACCAAGCCATCGCGCTGGCAGGTGCTTAATGTTAGTGCTGGCGGCTATGCCCTGCGCAAATTCAGCACCTCACCTGCTGCCGTCTATGTGGGCGATGTGGTTGCAACGAAAAACAGCAAAAATAAACTGTGGGAGCTGGCAGTGCTGCGCTGGGCGAACATCAACGAGCTTAACCAACTAGATATTGGCCTAGAGCTTATTTCGCCCAGTGTTACTGCCATTACTGCGCACTTTATGAACAGCAATATAGAAGGTGAAGCTTTGTTGTTGCCAGAAATCACAGGCTTGAAACAAGCTGCCAGTGTGATTACAGCACGCGGTTTTTGCAAACTAGGCGACATGCTAAAGCTTGAGCAATCGAATATCATTACTAAAGTACAAATTGATAAATTGGTTGAACGCACAACCAGATTTGAGCGCTTTCAATACCGCTTGATATAAAGTAATTGAAGTTGATATACTTACATAAATTACTAATTAGTTTTATTCACATCCATCCCAATTTAAAACAATCATAAACTTTTGAGTACATTGAACCAAATTTTTCTTAATCAGTTGTGCTGCTACTGGCATATCAGCACTTTCAAATCACACTAAACCAATACACTTAATTCAAAAACCGAGGCTACCATGAACGAACATATTACCCATCTAAGCGATGCTGCTTTTGAGCAAGAAGTTTTGCAATCGCAATTGCCAGTGTTAGTCGATTATTGGGCAGAATGGTGTGGGCCTTGCAAAATGATTGCGCCAATTTTGGATGATATCTCTAAAGAATATGCTGGTCGTTTAAAAGTAGCCAAACTGAATATTGATGAGAACCAGCAAACACCGCCCAAGTACGGGATTCGTGGCATTCCTACTCTCATGATATTTAAAAATGGCAATGTAGAGGCCACTAAAGTGGGCGCACTTTCGAAATCACAGCTGACAGCATTTATAGACAGCAATATTTAGTTTCAATCGTTCATTACTTGGTCGGCTACATAATATATGTAAATAGTAAGCCGACTTTTTGTAAATCTTTTCTTGCAGTTCTTAGTTTAATCTTCCTTAACGATTTTCCCATCTAGCGAGCTTTCACATGCGTCTATCAGATCTAAAACATCTTCCCGTCACCGAATTGGTTGACATGGCTATTGCCGATGAAATTGAAAATGCTAGCCGCATGCGCAAGCAAGATCTAGTTTTTGCTATTCTTAAACACAAAGCAAAAAAAGGCGATAGTATTTTTGGTGATGGTACGTTAGAAGTGTTGCAAGATGGCTTTGGCTTTTTACGCTCGCCAGACACCTCGTATTTGGCTGGCACTGACGATATTTATGTGTCACCTTCGCAAATTCGCCGTTTTAATTTACACACAGGCGATAGTATTCAAGGTGAAATTCGTACGCCAAAAGATGGCGAACGTTACTTTGCACTCGTAAAAGTCGACATGGTGAATGACGAAGCGCCAGAAAATGCAAAACACAAAATTTTATTCGAAAACTTAACGCCACTTTTCCCAACCATTCCACTCATATTAGAACGCGATATTCGCGGTGAAGAAAACATCACCAGCCGCGTCATAGACATGATTGCACCGATTGGCCGCGGCCAGCGTGGTTTGCTGGTTGCCAGCCCAAAAAGTGGTAAAACAGTCATGATGCAAAATATTGCACATGCCATTACTGCCAATCATCCAGATGTCATTTTGATAGTATTGCTGATTGATGAGCGGCCAGAAGAGGTGACTGAAATGACACGCTCTGTAAAAGGCGAGGTGGTTGCTTCCACCTTTGATGAGCCAGCAACCCGTCATGTACAAGTGGCCGAAATGGTATTAGAAAAAGCCAAACGCTTGGTGGAGCATAAAAAAGATGTGGTAATTTTATTGGACTCGATTACGCGCCTAGCCCGCGCATACAACACAGTGATTCCATCTTCAGGCAAAGTGCTGACAGGCGGCGTGGATGCCAACGCGCTGCAAAAACCAAAGCGCTTCTTCGGCGCAGCACGTAATATTGAAGAGGGTGGCTCACTCACCATTATCGCCACTGCGCTTGTGGATACGGGCTCGCGTATGGATGATGTGATTTATGAGGAATTTAAAGGTACTGGCAATATGGAGATTCATCTTGACCGTAAAATGGCCGAAAAACGTCTTTACCCTGCGATTAATGTGAATAAATCGGGTACGCGTAAAGAGGAGTTGCTCATCGAAAAAGATGTATTGCAGAAAATCTGGGTGTTGCGTAAATTGCTTTATCCAATGGACGATTTAGAAGCGATGGAATTCTTGCTAGATAAAATTAAGGCAACCAAAAACAATGCAGACTTTTTTGACAGCATGCGCCGAGGTTAATCTTGCAATTTGCGCATTAATCATTCATAATGCGCGCCTTACTGCAACTGCTTAATATTAGAGAGAAAAGCATGAAAGCTGAAACCCATCCAAATTACCCAGAAATCAACGTCACTTGTAGCTGTGGCAACAAGTTTAAAACACGCTCTACGCATGGCCGCGACATGAGTATTGAGGTTTGTTCGCAATGCCACCCGTTTTATACAGGCAAACAAAAAATATTAGACACAGCAGGCCGTGTAGAGAAATTTAAACAAAAATATGGCATGTAATCTACGTTTCAATCGTATTTTTCATAAAAAAGGCAGCTTAGCTGCCTTTTTTTATGTCCCTATTTTATTTCTT
>JANNWI010000212.1:0-6262 GCA_031414715.1 Methylophilaceae bacterium
GTGAGCACCGCCCAACGCAGTAATTCGCTCAAAAAAATTGTATTTATGGATAAACGCGCGCAAATTCTTTTAAAAACGTTGGTAGAACATTACATTAGTGATGGCCAGCCAATTGGCTCGCGCACGCTGTTGCAACACAGTGGCTTAGATGTTAGCCCAGCGACTATTCGTAATGTGATGAGCGATTTGGAGCAGCTCGGCTTTATTGCTAGCCCGCACACATCGGCAGGCAGAATACCTACGCAAAAAGGGTATAGATTATTTGTGGATAGTTTACTCACTGTGCAGCCACTTGATAATAAAGCAGTGAATCAATTGAAAAGCGGCTTAAGCTCGCCCAATCAAAATGAGCTGATTAACAGCGCAGCAGATATGCTGTCGCAACTGACGCAATTTGCAGGTTTGGTGATGATTCCCAAACGCAAAACCTTAAGCTTTAAACATTTAGAGTTTTTACCGCTGACCGAAAAAAGAATATTAGTCATCATCGTCACTAGTGATGGTAATGTGCAAAACCGTATTATTTTAAGTGAAAAACCGTATTCTGCCAGCGAGCTGACGCAAGCTAGCAATTATTTTAATGCCAATTTTAGCGGCCAGACATTTGAGCAAGTACAACATAAATTGCATGCCGAACTTAAGCAAATGCAAACCGATATGAACGTGCTGATGAGTGCCGCCTTGCAAGCCAGCAACCATGCGGGTGCTGGCGATGCCAATAAAGATGGTGTTATTATTGCGGGCGAACGTAATCTATTAAACATCGATGAACTTTCTACCAACGTTAACAGCCTACGTAAGTTATTCGAGATTTTCGAACGCAGAACTTCATTGATGCAATTGCTGGACAACAGCCAACACGCCGAAGGCATACAAATATTTATTGGTGGCGAAAGCGGCTATTTGGCGCTGGATGAATGCAGCATGGTGACCGCACCATATGAGGCAGATGGCCAAGTCGTCGGCACGCTCGGTGTCATCGGCCCAACGCGGATGGCTTATGAACGCGTCATACCGATAGTCGATGTAACGGCAAAACTGCTGTCAATTGCATTAACAAACAGCTAACTATTACTTTAAAATGTGTAAACCCTAAATCATTTTATTTCAGGATTCCCCATGAAAATCTTTAGTGAAGCTCCTTTTTGTTATGTTGTGATTGCTCTCTTTTGGAGCTTTTATCAAGGTTACCGCGGTGCAGTTGAACATAAGCTATTCTACAATCAAAAAACTTATGTAGAAGCTACAAAAGAATGGAGAGACTCAAGAAGTCCTGATTGGACCTGCTGTCAACAGTTTATCGTGCTTTACTTGCACGACTTCGTATTCAGGTTTGTTTGTACTATGGCAGGTTTTGTGTCGCTATATTTCGCATACTATTTACTAAATACATTTGAAGTTAAAGATTTAGTTCAACTGTCCGCAGGCAGTTCAGCATTAATTGCATCAGCTTTTATTGTAGGTGTTATAGGCGTTGGTGGACAGCTACATCATGTAATTCTATTAGGTAAGAAAATTTAAAAAATGGCATATTACAATTCAGAACCAAACTATACCCACGGCGACCAATTAAAAGTTGGTATTTTATTGGCTAATCTTGGTACACCAGATGCGCCAACTGCTAAGGCGTTGCGGCCATATTTGGGCCAATTTCTAATGGATAGACGCATTGTGGAAATTCCGCGTTTTATTTGGTGCTGGATTTTGCATTGCATTATTTTGGTGATTCGCCCAAAAAAATCCGCCGCAAAATACGCGCAAGTATGGATGGCAGAAGGCTCACCTTTGATGGTGTATTCACAACGCCAAAAAACCATGCTGCAAGGCTATTTGGCGCAAAAAATTAACTCTCCTTTTGCGGTAGAACTCGGCATGAGCTACGGCAACCCCAGCATGAAAAGCGCGCTTGAATCACTAAAAGCGCAGCATTGTGACCGTATTTTGGTGTTGCCACTGTTTCCGCAATATGCTGCCAGCAGCACTGCTGCCGTGTTTGATGCGGTTTGGAAAGTGCTACTAAAAATGCGTAATGTGCCAGGCATTCGCACCGTGCGCGGCTATCACGACCACCCTGAGTATATTGGTGCGCTTGAAAAAAGTGTACTTAAATATTGGGAGATTAATCGCAAACCTGATTTTGCCGCTGGCGAAAAGTTGGTAATGAGCTTTCACGGCGTACCAAAGGTACATTTAACCAAAGGCGACCCTTACCACTGCACTTGCCACAAAACTGCGCGTTTACTGGCAGAGAAGCTAGGCTTAAACAAAACAGATTACCAAGTGGCGTTTCAATCGCGCTTTGGCAAACAAGAGTGGCTTAAGCCATATTTAGCGGCAACTCTTGAAGATTTAGGCAAAGCAAAAACACCTAGAATTGACGTCATTTGCCCAGGATTTAGCGCAGACTGCCTAGAAACACTGGAAGAAATTGCCATGGAAGGCAAAGAAATTTTTACACACGCAGGCGGCGGCGCCTATAACTACATTCCTGCATTAAACGATAACGATGCTTGGATACACGCGCTGACAGAAATTACGCTAGAAAACTTGCAAGGCTGGATGTCTTCTGATTGGAATACTGAGCAGGCTAAAAAAGACAGTGCTGTCACAAAAGCCCATGCGCAAGCTTTGGGTGCTAGCCAATAAGCGTTATAATGCGCTCATGATTATTATTACTGGCGGCGCAGGCATGATTGGCAGCATCATCGCCTGGCACTTAAACACTAAGCTTGGACGTGATGACTTGGTCATTGTCGATCACATTACGCACGAGGCGCAGTGGCAAAACTTGGTACATCGGCAATATGTTGAATATTTAGATAAAGACCAATTATTTGATTTTTTAGATGCTAACGATGGAGTTGAAGCCATCATCCACATGGGCGCCATTAGTGCCACTACTGAAACTGATTTTAATAAATTAGTCGAAGCCAACATTCATTACAGTCAAGACTTATGGGGCTGGTGCACCGAAAATGAAGTACCATTTTTCTATGCTAGCTCTGCCGCAACTTACGGAAATGGCGATGCGGGCTATGACGATGCTGGCATTAAAGATTTGCGGCCATTAAACGGTTACGGTTACTCTAAACACTTTTTTGACCAATGGGCGCTAAAACAAACGCCTGAAAACTCCCCCCCTGCTTGGGCTGGCTTTAAGTTTTTTAATGTGTATGGGCCTAATGAATACCATAAAGAACGCATGGCCAGCGTGGCTTTTCACACCTTTAACCAATTTAGCCAAACTGGCGCGATGAAGTTATTTAAGGGCACTAGTAATCTAAAAGGTACTGGAGCCGTCATAAAAGATGGTGAGCAACAACGTGATTTTGTGTATGTGAAAGATGCTGCCGCCATTGTGGCGTATTTCTTTAGCGCAAGCCTAAGCAATAAGCCTGCGCCAAATGCTATTTACAATATTGGCACTGGCCAAGCGCGCAGCTTTAAAGATTTAGCGACTAATGTCATGGCCAGCATGGGCAAAACGCCTAACATTGAATACATTGATATGCCCGAAGATTTGCGCGGAAAATATCAGTATTTTACCGAAGCACCAATGGCAAAAATACGTGCAGCTGGCTATAAATCGCCTATGACTAGTTTAGAAGATGGCGTAAAAGATTATGTGCAGAATTACCTGATGCAAGATGACCCTTATTGTTAATGACATGCCTTATAAAATTCAGCTTCTTAAGATGCAGTACAAGGCGCACGGAGCAGAGAAGCCGAAACAGTATGTTTTATACGGTGAGGCTGCGAGCACCGCGCAACGCTGTAATGCGATTAAGAAATGGATTTTAAAATGAAATATATTGAATATTTAACAGGCGAACACACTGCCCATATGGCGATGTATGAAGCTTTGCCAAGCATGTTTGCGCAAATTTCAGACGTCGGTATTTTGCTGCAAAATTGCATTAAAAATGGTGGCAAAATTTTACTGTGCGGCAACGGTGGCAGCGCAGCCGATTCGCAACACATCGCAGCAGAAATTGTTGGCCGCTTTAAAAAAGAGCGTAAAGGTTTACCCGCCATCGCGCTCACCACTGATACCTCCATCATCACCTCAGTAGGCAACGATTATGGTTACGACTATATTTTTGCGCGGCAAGTAGAGGCGCTATGCACACCTAAAGATGTACTGATTGGCATTACCACCTCTGGCAATAGCGCCAATGTGGTACGTGCAATTGAAGCGGCTAACGAAATTGGCGCGACCACGATTGGCCTAACGGGTGGTAGCGGTGGCAAAATGAGTTTGCTTTGCAAGCACAATATTATCGCGCCTAGCAATGTGACAGCGCGCATACAAGAAGCACACATTTTTATTGGTCATTGCTTGTGTGAAATTTTAGAATCTGACTAATTAATAACCTGTTCATGCAAACCTTAATTGAAACCGTTAAGCAATTTGGCGCAAAAAAATCCCACGCCTTAGTGATTGGCGATGTGATGCTAGATCGCTATTTGATTGGCGCTGTGGGGCGCATTTCGCCCGAGGCACCCGTGCCTGTGGTACTGATTAAAAGTGAGGAAGTGCGCGCTGGCGGCGCAGCCAATGTGGCAGCCAACCTAGCTTTATTAGGTATTGAAACCAAGCTGATTGGTTGCGTAGGCGACGACAATGAAGCCAAAATTTTAAACCAGCTGATTAAAGCGATTGGTATAAAAGCCAGTTTAGTTAGCAGCAAAAATCGCCCCACTATCGCCAAAACGCGCATTCTGGGTGGGCACCAACAAATGTTGCGGTTAGATCAAGAAGATAGCGCCACTTTCACCCGAGCAGAAAATGATGCTCTGCAAGCCAATATCCATGAGGCTCTCAAGGCATCACCACAAATAGTCATATTGTCTGATTATGCAAAAGGCTTATTCAATGAAGCCATTTGCCAAGATATTATTCGCATTTGCAAGGCACAACAAATACCTGTTTTAGTAGACCCAAAAGGTACCGATTACAGCAAATACAAAGGCGCAACCGCACTCACACCCAACAAGAAAGAAACCGCCGAAGCCTGTCATACCCTTATTAACGACCCAGATTTAATTAGCAAAGCCAGTGCCTTAAAAAACGAGCTAGCCTTGCAGTTTATGGTCGTTACTCGTGGTGAAGAAGGCATTAGCCTAATAGAAGGCGACACCAATAAAAAACATATAAGTCAAAACCAAGCACAGCATTTACCTGCCACCGCACAAAAAGTATTTGATGTTTCTGGCGCAGGCGATGCGGTGATTGCCACCTTGGCTGCAGGTTTGATGCATGGTTTAACAACACTGCAAAGTTTAGAACTGGCTAATATTGCCGCAGGTGTGGTGGTGGGCAAAGTGGGTACAGTGCCGATTTGCAAATCCGATTTGATAGATGCTTTAATGACACAACAAGGCAGTGAACAAGCACACAAAGTGTGTGATTTAACAGAGTTGTTAATAAAAATAAATGCTTGGAAATTACAAAAGCTAAAAATCGTATTTACCAATGGCTGCTTTGATTTGCTGCATGCTGGGCATGTCACATACTTAGAGGCCGCAAAAAAACGTGGTGATAAACTGATTCTTGGCTTAAATACAGATAGATCAGTTAGCGCCATTAAAGGACCAACTAGGCCTGTGGTGCACGAGCAAGATCGTGCGCGCGTGCTAGCCGCATTGATGAGCGTAGATGCGGTGATTTTATTTGATGAAGATACACCGCTTAAATTAATTAAAGCACTCAAGCCAGACGTCATCGCCAAAGGCAGTGATTACACTGCAAGTCAAGTGGTGGGTGGCAAAGAGGTACAAAGTTGGGGCGGCGAAATCGCGCTAATCGACTTAGTAGAAGGCCGAAGCACCAGCAATATCATTAAAAAACTCAATACTTAATGGCTGAGAGAATTTCAGAAAAAACCTTAGACAAAATTTTAGTCCTAGGCCCTGCTTGGGTGGGTGATATGGTGCTGGCACAAAGCCTGTTTATAACCCTTAAAATTAACAAACCAAATTGTATTATTGATGTAGCAGCCCCCGCTTGGACATTGCCTTTGCTGGCACGCATGCCTGAAGTAAACGAAGCGATTGCGCTGCCTTTTAAGCACGGCGAATTGGCATTTTTTGAGCGCATCAAATTTGGAAGAAACCTGAAAAGTAAAGGATATACGCAAAGTATTATTCTCACCAATTCGTTTAAATCTGCAATTCTTCCATTTGCTGCAGGCATAAAAAAGCGTACGAGTTTTTTAGGCGAAATGCGCTACGGCTTAATAAATGATATTCGCCCACTTGA
>JANNWI010000213.1:0-4060 GCA_031414715.1 Methylophilaceae bacterium
CTTGAAACTTCTCGCTCTATCAGCACCGCATTCAGCACTTGCAGCGCAATAAAACGCTTAACAATGCCATTACCCCAATAGTCTTTTGCCGCCACTGGTCGCGTTTTTGCGCGAATCTGTGCTGGCAATGCCACCCATAAAGCGAGTGTATCAAGATGGCTAGTGTGATTGGTAAAGTAAATGCTTTGTGCTAATGATGGCGCGGCGTCTATCCAGCGCGCTTGCGCGCCCACCAACATTTTTACCAAGCCAATCAAGCCTAAGCGTGTAATACTGGTGATCATTTTTGTTTTAGCTGCTTTGCAATTACCAGTGCGCGCGTAATGCAAGTCATGCCAGAACCAATGGCAATTACATAAGCAGTAATCACTAATATATTTAAGCTGCCATTAAAATACAGCTCTGCCGCGCCAATTAAGCAGCCCAGCGTCATCACAAACATGCGATGCGGCTTAGCCATTGGCCCACGAAAACTCTGCGCTAAACCATTGGCACCGCCCAACACACGAATATACGCTGTTTTTGCAGCCAATAACGCGCCAAGCCATCCCAGCCAAGGCATGGCAATAGCATAACCTAGTGCCACAATAAACAATGAATCGGCAATGCGATCTGGAATCTCGTTATACAAAATACCAACGTTGGATTGTTTGCCGCCCTCAACCGCCACCATGCCATCAAGCATGTTGCACAACAAGCGCAACTGAATACATAGCGCCACAATAACAAGCAACCAAGGCGTTAAATCAGATGCTCTGCAAGCCAATATCCATGCGCCTGCCAAGGCAGGTAAAATAGATAGTATAGAGATTAAATTGGGTGAAATATTATTATTAGCTAAAATGCCCGCCAGCCATTTTGCCCAGCCAGTACTGCGGGTTGTCAATGGGCGTCTATTATCTGTCATAAATGATTCTCTACTTTATTGCATGATAAAATGGCATCTTAACAACTAAACTGCTTTCTAGAAACTAGCATTCATGAAATTCACTTTACACAAGCAAGATGGTCTGGCTCGTCGCGGCACGGTTCACCTAGCACATGGCGATGTGCAAACCCCAGCTTTCATGCCAGTTGGTACTTACGGCACGGTTAAAGCCATGTCGCCGCGCGACTTAACAGAGATAGATGCACACATTGTGCTCGGCAACACCTTTCACCTGTGGTTAAGGCCAGGGTTAGAAGTCATTTCTGCGCATGGTGGCCTGCACAAATTTATGGGGTGGAATAAGCCCATACTCTCAGATTCTGGCGGCTTTCAAGTGTGGAGCTTGGGCGCCATGCGCAAAATTAGCGAAGAAGGCGTCAAGTTTCAAAGTCCGATTAACGGCGATACCTGCTTTTTAACGCCAGAAGAATCGATGCGCATTCAAAAAGTGCTCAACACCGATATTGTGATGATTTTTGATGAATGTACGCCCTACCCCGCCACCCATAAAGAAGCGAATGATTCCATGCAGCTTTCGTTGCGCTGGGCAAAGCGCAGTAAAGATGCTTTTGATAAGTTACAGGAAATCACAATAGACCAAGCGATGCGCATGCAAGGCGGCAAGGATGAAACATCGCAGGCAGTACATCAAGTACGACAAGATGTTGAAGACGCAGCCAACGCCGCAGGCGCGAGCCTTCAAACCAATGCGCTTTTTGGGATTATTCAGGGTGGTATGTTCGAAGACTTACGCGATGTTTCTTTGAATGGCTTGGTGGAGATTGATTTTGACGGCTTTGCCATTGGCGGGCTTTCTGTGGGCGAGCCCAAAGAAGATATGCTACGCATACTTGCGCACACCGCCCCTAAAATGCCGCAACATAAACCACGCTATTTAATGGGCGTTGGTACACCTGAAGATTTAGTGGATGCAGTTAATGCCGGTATTGATATGTTTGATTGCGTGATGCCCACCCGCAACGCGCGCAACGGCTGGCTGTTTACCCAATATGGCGATATTAAAATTAAAAACGCAGGTTACAAGCACGATTTAAAACCGCTAGATAGCGATTGCACTTGCTACACCTGCCAAAACTTTACCCGCGCCTACTTACACCATTTGCACAAAGTGGGCGAGATTTTAGGAGCACAACTCAATACCATTCACAATTTGCATTACTACCAAGTGCTGATGCAAGGTATGCGCGGTGCGATTAAAGTGGGCGAATTTGCAGCGTTTAAAACAACATTTAGAATCAAGCGCGCGCAAATAAACGCTTAAAATAGATGCCCTGCGAACCGCATGGATATTGGCTTGCAGAGAAGGGTATTTGCAACCCTTTTATATGTAGTATTGAATATCAAAAATTGAAGATTGATGGTGGGAAAAGCGAGCTCCAACAAATTGAGCAATGTTGGTATTAATAAACCAAACTTACCCAACCATATTGTATTTTCCAAGCATGAAAGAAGCGACTAACAAAACAATAACAGCTGCAACACCAATTATTATCAAGTTAATTTTTGGGCGCACAACAACATTAGAGTTGCCTGCGCTTGCTACAAGCGTATAACTTTCTGCAGCGACATACTCAGAGCTGTATTTAACTTCATGCAACAATTCGACCACATGCCTGTTCATTTCATCGTCAAATTTGTAGGGATCAAATTTTTTGTAACCTTTTGATTGCAACAGAGCTGTCATTTTTGTTTCTAGTGGTACGTATTTCATGCTCCAACTTTTAAAAGATAATGTATTAATTGATTTCTTAACAATTATTTTAAGGTCTTTATGTCTTGGGTCAAGTAACAGTTTTGCATATAAGGTTTCTACTGCACTTTGTTCACCTTCCAAGCATTGGAAAAAATTATTATCGCCAAAGTACAACACCCCAACCAAACCATTTTTCTCGTTATTAGCTCGCGATTTTAACAAAATACGGGCCACATTAGGCTCTATGCCGCCAGAAAGCGCGGCAGGTACAAATGTAGAGCGACTAATATAGACCAACTGAATTAATTTTTGCATATATGCCTTTAGTAGCGTTTGTAGTTTGATATAAATTTACGGTTATGAAACATTTAGTAACAAGATGTTAACATTACATTTACATTTGTGCATGCAGATTTTGCTAATCAAAAATTGTGCAAATGAATGTAGTTAATCGGCGAAGCCAATCAATGCAATTAATCAAGGTATTGAGCTTTTGACTGTCCAGTTTAGTATTAAATATTTACTTAAATAATGACCAAATGTCTATTTCAGCTGGGGTTCTTTTTTATAGTAATTTCATCGTCTCCATGCGCAATACATATCTAGTGAGATAAGCTAGATTATTGAAATGATTGTGACTTGAGCATGCCGAACAACTCGCACGCTGCACTTAGATGCGCCGCGCTCATTCAACTTAAGTCTGTGTTAAAATCTTGCATCAAATTAAAGCATTCATTTTAACAAAAGGGATTTTAACCATGTTTATTAGCAACGCTTACGCAGCCCCAGCCGCCCCAGGTGGTGATTTATTTAGCTTTTTACCGATTATTGTTATTTTTGCATTGTTTTACTTTATGTTGATTCGCCCACAAATGAAGGCGGCAAAACTGCAAAAAGCCATGATAGATGCGCTGAAAACAGGCGATGAAGTGGCTACTGCAGGCGGCGTAATAGGTAAAGTGACTAAAGTAGGTGACAACTATGTGAGCATTGAAATTGCAACTAACACAGTAGTAAACGTACAAAAACACACTGTGCAGACAATGTTGCCACCTGGCACAATTAAGGCTATCTAGTTTTTAATTTAATAATCCGTGTCGCACCAAACATTATTTAACGCTGCGCTTACTTAAAGTTGTCACTATGAACCGTTACCCTACCTGGAAATATACTTTAATTGCTGTTGTGATTTTAATTGGGCTGCTATACACCATCCCCAACTTTTACGGTGAATCGCCTGCGGTGCAAGTTTCGCCTGCTAAAGCATCGCTTAAAGCCGACGCCGCTTTGCTGAGCAAGGTAGAAAGTACACTAAAACTGGCTGATATTAAATTTAATGGCCTGTTTCTAGATGCAAATGGCGTAAAAGTGCGTTTTAGCAGCCCAGATGAGCAATTAAAAGCTAAAGATAAGCTGGG
>JANNWI010000214.1:0-1651 GCA_031414715.1 Methylophilaceae bacterium
GCCACTGGCGCAAAAAAACCTTGCTCGGTAATGCCTTGTGCGGCAGAAAAGTTAATATTCACCGCCACTAAATCAGTTTCTTGCGACAATATTTTTCGCATACTCAGCATACTGTCTAACTGACTTTGGGTATTTGCAAGCTCACGTTCTACGTCAATAATATCTTTAAATTTTGCACTTTTATCGGCTAGCATTAAGCGCAACCTATCACGCAGCTCGGTTAAGTTTTTAATGCGCGCATCGGTATCTACCACTTGATTGGTTTTATCTTCACTATCGCGTCCGTGCTGCAAAACTTCACCGTTTTTAGCTAACCCATCTAAAAATATGGCTACATTACGGGGCGGGACTCTGGCACTTAATGAAGCATATGGCGGGTTATAAGGCGTTTCTTTATTGTAATTGGCACTGAGCAACTCACAGTTGAGTGCTTCACAGTGCTTTAATGCTGCATCAAACACAGCTTGCATTTGCTCGCTAGACGTTTCAATTTGCAGGTGATGGCGCAAAGCGATATATTTTTTTACTGGGTTAGAATTGTTGGCTGGTTCAGAGAGTTCAGTCAAGCCTTGCTCAGCGCCGCTTTGCACTACATCCGCAGACATTTTAGCCATACCCCGCTCTGCAGGTGCTGCCACAGAAGCCATATCTGATGCGGCTTCTGGCGTACTGCTAGCAGATTGTTGGCCACATGCAGTCATGAACAAATGCAATATAAAAACTAAAAAAATTTGTTTCATTTTCAATCATCCTCGCAAATGATAGTTTATTTTGATAGTAATTTAAGCGCTTGCTTAATACCTTCTGCCACGCCGACATCAGACGATAATTGCTTAACTGCCAACAGCGCTTCTCTATCATTGTAGCCCAAGGCTACTAGCGCATTTAAAATATCATGGCTAGCTGATTTTATGTTGCCCGCTGACACCAAGCCTGCAGCACCAAACTTATCTTTTAACTCTAACAGCAAACGCTCAGCCGTTTTTTTGCCAATGCCAGGTATGCGCGTTAGCATGCCCACTTCTTGCATGCTGACTGCCTGCACTAAGTCTTCAATACTCACACCGCTTAAAATAGACAATGCAGATTTTGCACCGATGCCGTTAACTTTAAGCAATTGTTTAAATGTACTTTTTTCTTGATCGGTGCCAAAACCATATAGCAATTGCGCATCTTCGCGCACTACCATATAGGTGAGTAAATTCACTTTTGCGCCAATCTCGGGCAAGTTATAAAAGGTGCTCATTGGCACCTCAACTTCATAACCAACACCCCCACAATCTAGCACAATAAGCGGCGGCGATTTTTCTATCAATAGTCCGTTCAGGCGTGCAATCATAAATTTATCTTTTCTAAAGCATTATCAAAAGTGAGCCTTTTAAAATCATTATAGTTAAACGAGACTAGGCGCGGATTCAATTTTATGAAAGCGCATACGGGTTGTATGTAATCGAATAAAATTGAATCTGCAACGCAGTATCGTAACGATAGAATGGTTTTAAATAAGCCGGCCATTTTTAACGCGAAAACCTGCTGTGGCTAATTTGCCCAAGCCTTGCCCACCATGTGCATGACAAATCGCGCAGGCCAGCGCATCGGCAGAATCTGGGCTTGGCGTGGCTGGTAATTTTAATAATCTTTTTACCATTTC
>JANNWI010000215.1:0-3702 GCA_031414715.1 Methylophilaceae bacterium
TACAAGATTTGCTGGCACTTACGCATGCGCTACATCACAAAGCAGATCGCGTGCACTGGTTGGCTGTATTGCGTGCGCCTTGGTGTGGCCTTACGCTGCACGATTTGCATGCGCTTGCAGGCAGTAACCACCACGCTGCTAACAACGCAACCATATGGCAGCTGATGCAAAACGAAGATTTACTACAAACACTATCTGCATATGGCCAAGCGCGCTTACGGCATGTACGCAACATTTTTGATGAAGCATTTCAAGCGCAAGGCCGCAGTTCGACAAGCAGATGGATACGTGCCGTTTGGCTAATGCTAAACGGCGCCGCTTGCTTGTGGGAGCAAGCGGATGTGGTTGATGTGCAAGCATTTTTTAGCTGTTTGGATAGCTTAGATAAACGCAATCAATTTTCACCAGAGCGCATGTATGTAGAAATTGAAAAGCTATTTGCCGCGCCAGATGCACAAGGCGAAAATCTGCAAATGATGACCATTCATAAATCGAAAGGCTTGGAGTTTGATACCGTGATTTTGCTGGGGTTAGGTACTGCCACTGGCGGAAATAAAGGTGACAAGCCATTATTATTGTGGGAGGAAGTGGTTACTGATAAAAACACCGAGTTGCTGGCTGCGCCTTTTATACCCAAAGGTGCGCGAGAGCAAGATAAAGTTACTGTGTACGACTTTTTGGCGATGCGCGAAAAAGTGCGCGATAGCAACGAAGACGCTCGCGTGTTATATGTGGCAGCTACGCGCGCCGAGCGCAAATTGCACTTGGTCGGCTTTGCAACACAAGGCAAGGATGAAATTAAACCAGCTGCTAATACGCCCTTAGCTTTACTATGGCCTTCAGTAAGTCATTATTTTGAAAATACCAAATTAAATGGTATTGAAGCAGCTGAGAAATCAGAACAGCTTGCGGATGACATTGCCAATTTTACGCCGCAATTAGTGCGCCTAAAACAACTACAAATACCTGCGGTGTTGCAAGGCAATCAAACAAAAACTGAAAATTCAAATATTAGTGCAAACTCTGCGTCGAACATCTTCCCACCAACAGCAAATCTCGCCGCCGATTGCGGCTCGCTAGCGCATTTGTATATGGAAATGATAGCCACGGAAGGCTTAGAACAGTGGCCTGCAAGCCGCATAGATATTGCCTCTCAGGCCATGCAGTTTTGGCTTATGCAGCGTGGTCATGCTAAAAATGATGTAGATAAACAAGTGGCTCTAGTGATTAACGCACTTAAGCACACAATTGCCAGCACAGAGGGCGCATGGATATTGGCTTCCAGAGCATCGTTGCAAACAGAATTATGCATTAGCACGACTAACCATCAAAACCAAGCTGAAGAACAACGTATTGATTTAACCTTTACAGAAACGGGCACGCGTTGGATTATTGATTACAAGCTAGGTTTAGACGTGACAGAAGCCAATGCTAACGCCGCCGCGCTAGTTCACCAGCCTCAACTAGCGGGCTATGCAGCGCTTTTTGCAGACGAAAACTTACCAATTAATACCGCCGTTTTCTTTTTAAATCTAGGCAAATTAATTACCTTAAATTAAAAAGCGCTAAATTAAGCTAATCTTGCTTAAAATGGTGCCATATGTACCAGCCTACAAACGCCAAGCCGCCAGCAATAATCACGTAATGCGATTGGTGAAAATACACACTTAGTTGCTCCCAATTTTCGCCTGCTTTCATGCCAATATAACCCAACGCCCAGCACCAAATAAACGAGCCGACAAAAGTGTAAATAACAAAACGCGTCATATTCATGCGCGCCATGCCAGCAGGGAACGCAATAAATGTGCGCACGCCAGGCAATAAGCGCGCAATAAAAATAATAATTTCGCCATGGTTTTTAAACCATCTATCCGCCATATCTAAATCTTTTTTGCTAATCAGCACATATTTACCATATTTATCTGCCAGCGGCCTGCCACCAAACATGCCAGCATAATAAGCGGGAATTGAGCCGACTACGCAACCAATCGCGCCTGCCATAGCAATGCCGAATAGTGTCATTTCCCCTTTTGAAACTAAAAAACCTGCAAACGGCATAATAATTTCAGAAGGCAGCGGAATGCAGGCCGATTCAATCGCCATTAGTAGTACAACGCCACCATAGCCCATGGCCGAAATCACGCCCATAATCCAAGTGGCGACGGCGCTAATTACTTGTTCTAACACGCAAAAAATCCTAACTATTAAATAACATTTTTAGAAGCACCAACTATAGAATAAATTATAC
This sequence comes from Methylophilaceae bacterium, assembly GCA_031414715.1. Lineage (GTDB taxonomy): Bacteria > Pseudomonadota > Gammaproteobacteria > Burkholderiales > Methylophilaceae > Methylotenera_A. The sequence continues at coordinate 2,249 of JANNWI010000215.1, forward strand.
AAAAGGGCTATTGCTTAATTATATTTAGTTGTGTAATAATTTTTTTAAATATCAACTGGATTGTAAAAAATGGCTAATGCAACCACCAACTTAAGTAGCTCCGCAATTGAAGCTGCACTTACTAGCTTACAAACAAATCTGCAGTTTTATAGCTCTGGTGTTTATATTGACCTTTTGGATCAATTATCAAACAGCACATATTATGACCCAAATACTCCAGACCTTCCTCCCGATGCAAGATACTTTATAACAAGCGTTTCATCGACTACACTTAATGTCATTGACAGCTTCTTCGGTGCAACTGCAACCTTTACCACCAGCTCGGACTTTTTAAGCGGTGCTAACGTCCCCATCACTTCTTCAACATACCGTTTAAATGGCACTACTATAACAATTCGACCTGAGCCAGGATTTTCAAGTATAAACGAAAACTTCTTTACGTATACGTTTGTAGATGGCGTAGCACCAAGCTCAAGGCTTGTTGTTCAGGTTGCAAATGATGTCGCAACGCAAGTAACGCTCATCGATGGCGGACTTACAGGAACAATAACTGGTGAGTTTGCGACTAGCGGGGCTGGATTTATGACAAGCCTCAGACTTACAAGTACAAATAATTACTTAGATCTGACTAACGGGACTGCATTTCTTGAGGCTACTGGTTTCAATTTGCCAGTTCCGGCTGGGTCACTTATTGATGAAAATTCTTTCATTGAAGCTTTTAGTGGTAATGACGGAGTACTTAGTACAAGTAATGGCCGCCCCATTGATTTGCTTGGATTCGCTGGTAACGATACATTAACAGCAGGTGATAAGCTAGACACATTAGTCGGCGGTGAGGGTAATGATACATACGAGCTGAGTAACTCTCAAAACACAGTGGTGGAGTTTGCAAATGAAGGCAATGACACTATATTGAGTAGATTTAGCTATACCTTGTCCGAAAGCCTTGGGGATAATATCGAGAAGTTGATTTTAGTTGAGCGTGAATTCGGTGATCCTCGTAATGCTAGCGCAACGGGAAACTCTAGTAATAATGACATTGAGGGTAATAGCGACGACAATATTTTAAGGGGAGGCGGAGGTAACGATACTTTATCGGGTGGTGATGGTAACAACATTTTAGATGGAGGAACTGGCGCTGATACTCTTATAGGTGGAGGTGATAATGACACCTTTATTATTGATAATATAGGTGATCGCATTACTGAAGACGATACTTCTTCCCTTGGTGGATTAACAGATGAGGTGCGTAGCACAATCAGTTTTAATTTAGCACAACAAGCTAACAGAGATCTTTTTGGCTATGGTATTGAAGTAATTAACCTATTTGGTAATCAAGATATTAATGCAACAGGAGCTGGACAAACTACACTGTTTATTAATGGTAACTCTGGAAATAATGTCTTGGTTGGTGGAACAGGTGCTGATTTTATTTTTGGCGGTGCAGGCAATGA
>JANNWI010000216.1:0-5601 GCA_031414715.1 Methylophilaceae bacterium
AGCAAGGTAACTAAAAACTGGATTCTTCGCTTCGCTCTGAATGACGGGTGATGATTTAAACTTATAATGAAGTAATAAATGACAAATAAACCAACACTTAATCAAATTGCCACCGACCCATCTTGCATGGACGATTACGACCCAAACGCCATGTCTGTAGCGCAAGCGCGGGCATTTATTGCACAATTTTTGCTGCCCGTAACACAGACTGAAGCTGTGGCAAGCATGCAGGCGCTTGGCCGCGTATTGGCAATAGATATTACATCGCCCAGCAATGTGCCAAACCACAATAACAGCGCCATGGATGGCTTTGCTTTTAAACATGCTGATGGCATTAAAATTATTAAAGTCATTGGTACGGCGTTTGCTGGCAAGCCATTTGAAGGCGTTGTTAAAGCGGGTGAATGCGTAAAAATTATGACTGGCGCGGTGATTCCGCAAGGCACCGATACGGTAATTATGCAAGAAAAAACAGTCACCAAAAGTGATTGTATTACTTTGCTAGAAGCGCCGAATAAAGGTGCTAACGTAAGGCTGGCAGGTGAAGATTTAAGTGTTGGCCAAACCGTGCTAGCCAAAGGCCGCGTGCTTAAACCCGCCGATTTGGGGCTAATCGCATCGCTTGGCATTGGCGAAGTGCAAGTTTATCGCAAACTTAAAGTCGCGTTTTTTAGCACTGGCGATGAGCTAATCAGCGTCGGTAACCCCCTAGAAGATGGTCAGATTTACGATAGCAATCGCTACACTTTATTTGGCATGTTGACTAGAATTGGTGCAGTTATTAGCGACTTAGGCAATGTGCCAGATAACCCAGAGTTATTAGAGAGCACTTTACTGGAAGCCGCTCAAAATAACGATGTGGTGATTACCAGCGGTGGCGTTTCGGTGGGCGAAGCCGATTACATGAAAGCGCTGCTGGCAAAACATGGCCAAGTGTTGTTTTGGAAAATTAACATGAAACCTGGTCGTCCACTGGCGTATGGGAAAATAGGGACTAATCATCAAAAACAGGCACATTACTTTGGTCTGCCAGGCAATCCTGTTTCTGCGATGGTGACATTTTACCAGTTTGTACAGCCTGCTCTGCAAGCCATATCTGGTGCGACTTACAGGCCAGTGCCATTTTTTAACGTGGAATGTACAGATAGTATTAAAAAAATGACTGGTCGTACTGAATTTCAGCGTGGCATTTTGTTTGAAGATACGAAAGATGGCCACGTGGTTTGGAAAGTAAAACCTTTGCCAAATCAAGGTAGTGGCGTATTAAGTAGTATGAGCGCTGCCAATTGTTTTATTGTGTTAGATGAAACTATCGGCAATTGTGCGGCAGGCGCAATCGTCAAAGTACAAATGCTAGATAGCTTCATTTGACCTAAATTATCAAACTCATTTTACATAACTAAAAATTGTTGGTTGATATTAGCCAAAATATTGACGTAATAATGGTTATCATTTAGTTTTAAGTTATAGTATAATCAAAGGCTTAGCTTAAATAACTGTATTTTTATATCTTAACTTCGAAATATCCTATTTGGACATCGCAATTAAAAATACCAACTTTAACGAAAGCACACTGATTTGGGCAGTTCTCTGTTCCATTTTGCTACATATTATGTTTTTTGTGGTGGTGCCTAACTTTAAGTTCGATGTCGCTAGAAAAATTCCTGATCAATTGACGGTTGAAATCATGCAGCCGAAACCGCCAGAGCCTGTGGTGATGCCAGATCCACCTAAGCCGATTGAACCCATAAAACCGCAACCTGAACAAATCAAACCTTTGCCAAAAAAGGAGCTGAAGCCCGAGCCAAAGCTGATTGAAACAACGCCAGAACCTACGCAAGCCGAGCCTACTCCTCCGCCAACTGTGATGACTGCCACGCCAAAAGTAGATGTGCCGCCCGTAATTACCGTGCCACCGCCGCAGCCTGAACCGCCAAAAAAAATTGAACCCAATGATGACGACATTAACGCAGCAAAGAATCAATATGGCGGCACATTAGGTCGCGCCATAGCAAAGCAAAAAAGCTACCCAAAAATAGCACAAATGCGTGGCTGGCAAGGTGAAGTATTGTTAGATTTAAAGCTAGATGGCAACGGCAATGTGCAATCTGCCAATGTTAAAGAAAGTAGCGGCCACGAATCGCTGGACAATCAAGCACTCGAGATGGTACGTAAAGCCTCTCCCTTCCCTGCCCCGCCTGAAGCATTGCGCGGCCGTAGCTTTAACATCACAGTGCCAGTCTCGTTTAAACTAGAAAACGCTTAATGCCCAGCGCGCAAACCTACAAGTCTAGGTCTTTGCGTGAGTTGCTGTTAGCGCATGAGCTGATTTTTATCGCGCTTATATTAATTGCAGCAACAGCAGGTGCCTATGGTATTTATGTGTGGGATAAATCAGCCAAAGAATCACAACGCATTCATTATTTAAGCCAAGAAATTCAGCAAACACGTGGCGACTTATACCGCCAAATGAAAGAACTGTTTGATACATTTTTTTTGGAAGATGCTGACGGTAAAAATGAATATGAGGCTTATACACAATCAATTTTAAAACACTTTGCTGTACTGAATGGTTTAGCTGTTGGCATGCAAGAAAAACAAGCGATTAGCGATTTAAAAAATAACTACACAAGTTTTGTAAACGAGGCACCTGCTCTATTTTATCGCTATCAGGCAACGCCTAATGCAGCTTCTCGAAAGTTGCTATACAAAGACATTGAGACAGGTATTTTTAGTCAATATGAGGCGGTGTCTAAGCGTGCTGAGGACTTGCTAGCACTGAAGCAAGTCGAACTTAAAGCCAGATTAGACGAAGCAAAGTATGCCTCGATTGCAGTATTGCTCATCCCAATTTTGTTAGCGGGTCTATTACTGGTTTTATCGCGGCTACTATTAAAACGGGCGATTGTGAATCCCATCAACGCTATCATGCTGGCCACCAGTGAAATTAGTGCTGGTAACTTACAACACATAGTGCCTGAATCTGGCGCGGCAGAGCTAGCCACGCTTTCGGAAAAAATTAATATCATGGCAGGCGAGCTACAAGCCAATAGGGATGCGCTTGTGCGCACAGAAAAACAAGCAGCAATGGGATTGCTGGTGCCTATGTTAGCGCACAATATTCGAAATCCGCTAGCCAGCATACGCGCCACCGCCCAGCTGCTAGACGAACCGAGGCACGATGATGAAACGCGCGAATCACTGCAAGGCATTATTAATACAGTGGATAGACTGGAGCGATGGACTGGTGGTCTGTTGGCTTATTTGCTGCCAGTAAAACCTGTACTGAGCTTAGTGAGCTTTGATAGTGTTTTGACAGGCGCCCTATTACCGCTAACAAAAAAAATGCGCGATAAGAACATCAATTTAATCAAGCCATCTGAACCACCTATTGAAATCTATACCGATGAACATTTGCTAGAACAAATGTTTTACAACCTTATATTAAATGCTGTTGATGCTTCCCCCAAGGGTGCTGATATTACCGTGGATGCGAGCTTGTATCAAAACACATTCACCTGCACTATCTCTGACCAAGGCACTGGCATGCCATTTACACCAGACCCTCATACGCTAAGCCCTGGACCAAGCACCAAGCGCTTTGGTACTGGCTTAGGAATCCCATTCGCGTTTAAAGTATGCGAAGTGCTAGGTGGCCAAATTAACTTTGATTCGTTACAGCCACAAGGCACACGTGTGATTATAATACTGCCAAAATAATTTCAAGCTTTACTCAACCAAACATTTTTTGATTTGTCATAATTTTTAGCTTGCCTAAAAGCTAAATTTTTACAACAATGAGAATAATCGATATGACAACTTCTATGCTTAATAACACTGTTGCCCAATTTGAATTAGCCGCCACTAGCGGGCTGCATTTTAAATCCTCCGACTACTTAGGTAAAACACTGGTTATTTATTTTTATCCTAAGGACAATACACCAGGTTGCACCACCCAAGCTATGCAATTTCGTGATAACTATGCCCAGTTTAAAGCACTGAATACTGAGATTTTTGGTATATCGCGTGACAGTTTAAAGTCGCACGAAAACTTCAAAGCTAAATTCACCCTTCCATTCGAACTGCTGGCCGATACTGAGGAGCTGGCATGTGGAATTTTTGACGTAATGAAAATGAAAAACATGTATGGTAAGCAAGTACGTGGCATAGAGCGTAGCACATTCATTATCGACAAAAACGGCATGCTGATTAAAGAGTGGCGTGGTGTTAAGGTTGACGGACATGCACAAGAAGTACTCGATTTTATTACAACTTTATAAAGCTTAACTATTAAATCATATGGCAAAAGAAACTGCAGCCGATACTAAACTTTTTGTACTAGATACCAATGTGCTGATGCACGATCCATCGAGTTTATTCCGCTTTGAAGAACACGACATCTACCTGCCAATGGTGACGTTGGAAGAACTAGATAACAACAAAAAAGGCCTGACTGAAGTAGCACGTAACGCGCGCCAAGCCAGTCGCAGCTTAGAAGAAATAGTCGGCACCGACCTCACTAATTTAGAACTCGGTTGCCCACTAGCGATTAACGGCAATAAGCATTTGGCTGGGCGATTATTTTTACAAACTTCACAAGTCAATATTGAACTGCCCGGTTTGGCAGGCAGCAAAGCTGATAACCAAATTATTAGCGTTGTATTAAGCCTTAAAAAACAGCAGCCAAATCGCCAAGTTATTTTAGTCAGCAAAGATATTAACATCCGCATCAAAGCACGCGCCATGGGCGTGCCAGCGGAAGATTACTTTAACGACAAAGTGTTGGAAGACACCGATTTACTTTACAGCGGCATTAGAGAGTTACCACAAGATTTTTGGGATAAACATAGTAAAGCAATGGAATCTTGGCAAGAGGCTGGCCGCATGTTTTATCGCATTACAGGGCCACTAGTCAAAACATTTTTGATTAACGAGTTTGTGTTTTATGAGTTTGATAAACCGTTTCATGCCATGGTGCGTAAGCTAGAAAACAACACGGCAGTGCTAGAAGTCGTGCACGATCACACGAATCCAAAAAATAATGTGTGGGGTATTACCGCACGTAATCGTGAACAAAATTATGCGTTAAATTTGCTGATGAACCCAGATATTGATTTTGTGACCTTACTTGGTCAAGCCGGCACAGGTAAAACCTTGCTTACGTTGGCTGCTGCACTGACGCAAACTTTAGACAAAAAAATCTATTCCGAAATTATTATGACGCGCGTCACAGTGCCTGTAGGCGAAGATATTGGCTTTTTACCGGGCACTGAAGAAGAAAAAATGGCGCCATGGATGGGTGCGCTAGAAGATAATTTAGATGTGTTGAATAAAACAGATGAAGATGCAGGTGAATGGGGACGCGCTGCGACACAAGATTTGATTCGTACCCGCATTAAAGTAAAGTCACTTAACTTTATGCGTGGCCGTACTTTTTTGCATAAGTTTTTAATTATTGATGAAGCACAAAATCTTACTCCAAAACAAATGAAAACACTCATTACGCGAGCAGGCCCAGGTACTAAAGTAGTGTGCCTAGGTAATATTGCGCAGATTGATACTCCCTACCTAACTGAAGGTAGCTCTGGCTTAACTTACGTA
>JANNWI010000217.1:0-2511 GCA_031414715.1 Methylophilaceae bacterium
TAAAGGGTGAGGGGATAAAAATACTGGATTCTTCGCTACTCTCAAAATGACGGAAAGCTTATGTGCGCCAAGGATGTTTAGGCATATTGCAAACACCAGCAACATCGACACCTGCTTGTGCAACGATATGGTCGTTTTCAACCGAATCGCCGCTCACGCCAATCGCGCCAACTAGCATACCTTCGTTATCGACAATCGGCAGGCCACCTGGGAATGTAATCAAGCCATCGTTGGAATGTTCAATGCCGTAAAGTGGTTTGCCAGGCAATGAAAGCTTGCCGATTTCGCCTGAAGGCATTGCAAAATGGCAGGCTGTTTTCGCTTTTTTAATGGCAATATCAATGCTGCCAACCCAAGCGTCGTCCATGCGGGTAAAGCTTTTTAGATTGCCGCCTGAATCTAAAATGGCGATGCACATTTTTACACCGATTTCTTTCGATTTTTCTACCGCTTTATCGACTATTTGTTGTGCGAGTTCATAACTAACATGCATGTGAATTTCCTTTTAAGGTGAGTGATTTTAATGGGTAATTTAGCATGCTAGCACATTACTGTGTTACGCTATGTAGGACGTTTTGAGGATAGCAATTTATTAAGCAAATCATTCTATATATGCCCTGTAGACCAATATCCATGCGGGTTGCAGGGCTAATATTTTAACAAAACTTACATTCCAGTTACATGCGCGCCATCATACTGTAACATCCCCCGCTTACTATGTAATCTCTTTACAAAAGGAGATTTAATTCATGAATCAAAAATTCATTAAAAGCGCTTTTCTAGGTAGTTTGGTTGCAGGTACTTTAATATTTGGCTCTTTTAAAGCCAATGCTGCGGGCTTTCACGAAGGCTTAAACAATCATGGCATTGCTATTTCTGCAGCTAAGTTTAACGAAATATTGGCTAACACCAATTTAGAGCAACTTGGTTATCATTTTGGTGCGCCTGATGAAATTCAAACACTTAAGGATACTTTAGGTACCAAAGTGGGTTCGGTGTGGATTTATCATGATGCTGTTAAAAAAGACAGTGGCATGCAAGATGCCCACTTTGTTATTGTGAATGGTCAATTGCAATACGCAACTTTATCTAATAACCAACAAATGATTAGCCTTGCCAATTAAGTCATTTGGTTAGCAATTAAAAAACAGCCCGCAAATGTGGGCTGTTTTTATTTGTACCTATTATTTATGCCGATTAAAAGTTAAATTTTATTTCTGCGTCATTTTGCAAAATTACCCAATAACAATTTAGCATTAAACTAGGCCATTAAATTAGGCCATTCTAGTGCAAGCCTACAGGCCAATATCCATGCGGTTTGCAGGGCAGGTATTTTTACAGCATTTTTAGTTAAAGCGCTTATATGGCATAATACCGCAATGTTAAATCCTTGTTTTTATACGTTAAAACTTATTGGCTAATAATGGACTTTACCGCCAACAATTACACATTAACTGCCACCAATTTAGCTGTGGTTCGTGGCGAGCGCATGTTATTTAACAAGCTAAATTTTGAGCTAAAAAATGGCACTGTAATCTATTTGCAAGGCGAAAATGGTGCAGGCAAAACGACACTATTGCGCACAATTTGTGGACTTTCGCAGCCTTATGCTGGCAGCATAAATTGGAGCGGTGACAACATTAATAGTTTGGCAGAAGAATACAGCAAACATCTATTGTATATTGGCCATTTGCCTGGCATTAAAGAAGACTTAACTGCGCTAGAAAACTTGCAGTTTTCGTTGGCTTTGCTTGGTACTGAAATCAGTCATCATCAAACAGTTGAAGTACTTAATATGCTAGGTTTAGACAAAGGCTTAAATTTACCGACTCGCATGCTTTCTCAAGGACAAAAACGCCGCGTAGTGCTAGCGCGTTTATGGTTGCAACAGTTGCCACTGTGGATTTTAGATGAGCCTTTTACCGCACTAGATAACGCAGCGATTGATTTATTAAAACAAAAAATTGAGGCATTTGCTAAAAGTGGTGGCATGGTGATGATGACTTCACACCAAGATTTTACTTTAGATGTACCGCACTTTGAACAATTAAAGTTATGCAATTAACACGGGATGCGTGATGTCTGAGGCGAACTTATTAGCGCACCTTGAAACCAGTAAGCAAATCGGTACATTATCTGTGCTGTGGCGTATTTTTGTACGCGATATTAAAGTGGCTTTGCGTCGCCAATCTGACGTGATGGCAGTGTTTTTCTTTTTTATTATTGCAGCTAGCTTGTTTCCGTTAGGTTCTGGATCTGACCCAAAACTGTTAAGTGCAATGGCGCCTAGCGTATTGTGGGTAACGGCGCTGCTGTCTTGCATGTTGTCGTTACCGCGCATTTTTGCTAATGATTATGCCGATGGCACTTTAGAGCAGTTGCTGTTGTCGAATCAGCCAATGATATTGATTGTACTAATGAAAATTCTCGCACATTGGCTGCTTTCTGGGCTGCCTTTGGTGCTAGTGGCACCGCTGATTGGTTTGCAATTCAATCTAAACGGTGATCAAT
>JANNWI010000218.1:0-3089 GCA_031414715.1 Methylophilaceae bacterium
GCGCATTGCTACTTATGGCTTGGCTTATAAAGATGTGGATGCCGATGCACAACAAGTATTAGTTACCATGGGCAATCCGTACAACAAGGTTATTACTGATGCAGATGGCAAAATTGGTATTGATTATGGTGTATACGGTGTGCCAGAAACTTACCTGATTGATCAAGCTGGCGTGATTCGCTATAAGCACATTGGCCCACTTACGCCAGATATTTTGTTAACGAAGATTGTACCTTTGCTTAAAGAGCTAGGTGCTTAAAGTGCTAGCTACTTAAGGCGATAATGATATGAAAAAAATGATTATTTTGCTTTTTCTTGTTTGCAATACTGCTGCTGCAGGCACCGCCACGCCATTGGCAGATGACCCAGCTTTAGAAGCACGCCTAAAAGCCATGTCGCAAGAACTGCGCTGTTTGGTTTGCCAAAACTCTACATTAGCCGATTCAGATGCACCTTTAGCAGAAGATTTACGCAAAGAAATTCGCGGCCAAATGCGCGCAGGCAAAAGTGATGCAGAAATTACTAATTATTTAGTGGCGCGTTATGGTGATTTTGTGCGTTATCGCCCGCCAGTCAACAGTAACACAGCGCTGTTATGGTTTGGTCCATTTTTGCTATTGCTGGCTGGTGGCTTTGTTATGTATCGTGTGCTTAAAAAGCAAGCCGGTGATGCCACTATTGAAGGCGAAGATGCATAAATGATGGGTATAAATTCCTAGCCAAATAAAAAAGCTCACAAATTGTGAGCTTTTTTATTTGTACTTGAGTTTAGCGCATGCCTGGCAGTTTACCTCCGCCCATACCACCCATCATGCCACCCATGCCGCGCATCATTTTGGCCATGCCACCTTTGCTAAACATTTTCATCATTTTTTGCGTTTCTTCAAACTGTTTTAGCAGGCGATTCACCTCTTGCACTTGCACGCCGCTACCATCGGCAATACGCTTTTTACGCGTGGCTTTGATTAGTTCTGGCTTGCGGCGCTCAAGTGGCGTCATGCTATTAATAATACCTTCAATGCGACGCAGCGACTTATCCGCATCTTCGTTGTTTACTTTAGCCGCCATATTGGCCATTTGCGCAGGCATTTTGTCCATTAGCGCGCCCATACCACCCATTTTGCGCATTTGCATCATCTGAGATTTAAAGTCTTCTAAATCAAACTTGCTACCGCTTTTAATTTTGTCGGCGACTTTTTGTGCTTCCGCCATATCGACGTTTTTATGCGCTTGCTCAATCAAGCCCAACACGTCGCCCATGCCCAAAATACGACCCGCCATACGGTCTGGGTAGAACGGTTCTAGGCCATCTACTTTTTCGCTGACGCCGATAAATTTAATCGGCTGACCTGTGACATGACGCACACTTAAAGCCGCACCACCACGCGCATCGCCATCAAGCTTAGTTAACACCACACCTGTTAATGGCAGCGTATCGCCAAAAGCTTTGGCAGTATTCACCGCATCTTGACCTTGCATGGCATCGACTACAAATAGTGTCTCAACTGGTTTTAGCAGCGTGTGCAGCGCCTTAATTTCCGCCATCATCGCTTCATCAATACCCAAACGGCCTGCGGTATCGAAAATCATCACATCGTAATAACCTTTTTTGGCAAAATCAATGGCCTGCGAGGCAATATCCACGGGCTTCTGCGAGGCGTTACTATCAAAACAATCAATGTCCAGTTGCTTGGCCAAGGTCTGCAATTGTGTAATCGCAGCGGGGCGATACACATCGGCACTAGCCAACAGCACTTTTTTCTTTTGTTCTTTGAGTAGTTTGGCTAACTTGGCCGAGGTTGTGGTTTTGCCAGAACCTTGCAAGCCTGCCATTAATATAATAGCTGGCGGTTGCGTGGCAAGGTTTAGGCCAACATTCGCTTTGCCCATCAATTCAGTTAGCTCATCATTCACCACCTCAATCACTGCTTGGCCTGGCGTTAGGCTACCAACGACTTCTTTACCTTGTGCGCGCTCTTTAACTTTGGCGATAAAATCTTTCACCACCGGTAGTGCCACATCGGCCTCTAACAATGCCATGCGTACTTCGCGCATAGCGTCGCTAATATTGTCCTCGGTTAAGCGTGCCTGACCGCGTAAATTTTTAATGACGCCTTGCAGACGACCCGTTAAATTATCTAACATGCTTTGTTGCCTTAAATGAATTAAGTTAATTTTACATCAAGCTATTAAATTTGACGCGCTTTTGCGCCATAATCACGTTATGCAAACTTTTATCCCTTATTTAGTCGTCGCATTTATTTACTTTGCAGTTGCGGCTGATTTTTGGCGCGGCCATAAATCTAACACCGTAGCCGATAACAAACTCACTTTTAAACTGCACTCTGCCATTTTAGCGCTTGGCTTGGTCATTCATGGCTGGCTGTTGTATCAAGGCATATTCGCACAAGGTTTTAATTTAGGCTTTTACCATGCGCTTTCTGCCATTTTGTGGCTAACTGTGCTGATTTACTGGCTAGCCGATTTAAATCATGCGCTGCACAGCTTGCAAGCATTTGTACTGCCACCCGCGGCTATTTGTGCGCTACTGCCCGCATTTTTTAGCAGCAGTTATTTTTTGCCAGCTGACGCTTCAGGCTTATTTGTGGCACACATAGGCATAGCCTTGCTAGCCTACAGTTTATTTACTTTTGCCGCTTTGCACGCGCTGCTCATGTATTTTGCCGAGGCCAGCTTGCATAACAAATCGAGCCCACTCAAACTTTTAGACTTTCCGCCACTGATGGTAATGGAGAGCCTACTATTTAAAGTGATAGGCTTAGGCTTTGTGTTACTAACCATTACAGTATTAAGTAGCATGCTATTTAGCGAGCAAATATTTAATACCCCTTTGCACTTTAACCACAAAACGATATTTTCTATTGCTAGTTGGCTTATTTACGGCGGGCTATTGTTCGGTCGTGTTAAATTTGGCTGGCGTGGCAAAAAAGCCATTCATTGGACGTTGATTGGTTTTGCATTATTACTGCTGGCATATATTGGCAGTAAATTTATATTGCAGGTTTTGTTGGGGCGCTAAAGTACCAGTTCAATCGCGCAAACTAATTAGCGGCCAGGCCTGCTCTTGG
>JANNWI010000219.1:0-2934 GCA_031414715.1 Methylophilaceae bacterium
AGGGCACGCAAGGCTTTTGCGCGCACATAAGGCTCTACAAATTCAATACCCAGCGCGCTCTGCACCCGCGCCTCTATGCCTACATGACGCATGGCATCTTGCAGTGCCAATGCATTCATCACTGTAGCTAGCATGCCCATATAATCTGCTTGCGCCCTATCCATGCCCTCTGCCGCAGGTGCTACACCACGGAAAATATTACCGCCGCCAATCACAATGCCGACTTCAACGCCCAGTTCCACAATCTCTTTCACTTGCGTAACAATATCACTAATTGTCGCACGGTTAATGCCGTAGGCATCATCACCCATCAGCGCTTCACCGGAGAGTTTGAGAAGAATGCGTTTAAATGCAGGTTTGGTCATGCGTTTCCGATTAATTTTAATTTTGCATATTTAAGCATAAAGTCGGCTAATTTGCTTGGTTTTTAGGCGAAAAAAGGCGAAAAAAAACGGGCGTTTAGCCCGTTTTTTAGTGTTATAACTTATACTTTTGCGGCTGCAGCGACTTCTGCAACATAATCTACTACTGCTTTTTCAATGCCATCGCCCACTGTATACATAGTGAACGATGCAACCGACGCATTGCGTGATTTCAATAATGATTCAATGGTAAATTTGTCATCTTTAACAAAGATTTGGCTTAACAAAGTCACTTCTTTTAAGAATTTTGCCACAGTGCCATCAGCAATTTTTTCTAACATGGCCTCTGGTTTGCCTGCTTCTTTGGCTTTTTCAATCGCCACGCGGCGTTCAGCATCGATTAGATCTTGTGAAATACCGCTAGCATCGAGTGATTTTGGTTTTGCTGCAGCAATGTGCATGGCGATATCTTTGGCCAATGCATCATCGCCGCCGACCAAATCAACCAACACACCAATTTTGCTGCCGTGTACATAACTAGCTAATTTACCAGCTGCATTAATTTTTACGAAACGACGTGGTGTAATATTTTCACCAATTTTACCTACCAGTTGCGCACGCGTTTCTTCAACGGTTGCGCCACGCATGGCTAATGCGCTTACTGCTATGATGTCCGCAGCGTTGCTAGCAGCTACGGTTTTTGCCAACTCAGCCGTAAACGCTAAAAAGTCTTCATTTTTTGCACAAAAATCTGTTTCACTATTCACCTCTATCATCGCGCCCGATTTACCATCCGCGGCAATAGAAACGCCCACTGTGCCTTCAGCAGCCACGCGGCCTGCAGCCTTGCTGGCACGGTTACCAAAGCGCACACGTAAAATTTCCTCAGCACGCGTCATGTCGCCTTCCGCTTCGGTTAGTGCTTTTTTGCAATCCATCATCGGCGCGTCGGTGCGCTCACGTAATTCTTTTACCATTGATGCCGAGATTTCAATTATGCCTTCAGCCATTTTTAGCTCCTAATTCGTATATTTACGGTATATTTTTAAATAGAAAAAGGGGCTATTCGCCCCTTTATACTTCAATTAATTACTCAGCTACAGCTTCTTCGGCTGCAACTTCTATAGCCACAGTTTCTTCTTTAGCCGATTTTACCAATTCGGTAATCGCATTGGCGCGACCATCTAATACTGCATCGGCCATGCCGCGCGCGTATAGGCGTATAGCACGTGAAGAATCATCGTTGCCCGGAATCACATAAGCCACGCCATCTGGCGAGTTATTGGTATCGACAATGCCGATGACTGGAATACCTAATTTAGCCGCTTCAGTAATCGCACCGCTTTCGTGGCCAACATCAATAATAAATATGGCATCTGGCAAGCCGCCCATTTCTTTAATGCCACCGATTGAGCGCTCCAACTTTTCAATCTCACGCTTGTAGCCCAAAATTTCTTTTTTGCCAAACTTGTCTAAACTGCCATCTAACAGCATGGCGTCGAAATCGTGTAAGCGTTTAATCGATTGCTTCACGGTTTTAAAGTTAGTCAGCATGCCGCCTAACCAACGGTGATTCACATACGCACAACCAGCACGCACTGCTTCTTCTTTAACAATATCGCGGGCTTGACGTTTGGTGCCTACGAATAAAATACGGCCTTTGTTAGCTGCCAATGTGCGTGTATATTTCATCGCATCTTCAAACAATGGCAAAGTTTTTTCAAGGTTAACGATATGAATTTTGTTACGGTCACCAAAAATGTACTCTGCCATTTTTGGGTTCCAATAACGGGTTTGGTGGCCAAAGTGAACACCGGCCTCAAGCATTTGACGCATAGTAACTGACATTGTATTGCTCCATGTAAGGGTTAAATTTACACACGCCCACAATATTTATAGGCTTTATGAATCAAAGTCATATAAACACCCTGTACGGGACGCTGTAGTTATTTTTTTTACTGCTTCTGCAAAATTGCAGAGCGCGCATATTAACACTAAGCGCCTGAGTTTACTAGCTCTATGACACTATTTTACTTGATAAACACTTGTATTCAAGCTATTAAAATACGTATAAAAATAGATGCTCTGTACCTGTGCTTGGCATCACCGCAGAATATACCAGCTGAAGCTGGTTACTCATGCGCGAAACCCTCATGGATATTGCCTCACAGAGCATATAATTTAATGATTTAATTTGTGGAAACAATTACCATATAGCATCAATCGCTAACATGACTCTTGCATGACCATCTCCAAGCACAACTGGCGAGCGATGAATGATACCTTGCATGCCATTACCTTGCCACATTGAGCCTTTCAGTAAAGCAATATGGAAATTCTTCACTTGATGAATGCCAATAGCATCTAAAAACAATACCAGAAAACGCATCATCCATATTGACAGAAGCCATGCCGAGCTTTGTTCTATCTGCGTATGCGTCATCAAGCCACTCTGTGCCAGACCCCACATAAGTACACAGCAAGCGAATACCAGTTTTATCCACATGAAATTTTGGGCACATGGCGTGGTTTAACACTTCTAGGCGTACGCCGATGTTGGGGCAACCCAGCA
>JANNWI010000220.1:0-1907 GCA_031414715.1 Methylophilaceae bacterium
GCGTCATATACATTAATCTGCTTTAAGTTAAAACGAGGTGATATGCCATCCCAGCCTGTTTCAATATCACCAATGGTAATTTTTTGCCCAACTGTTTGGCTGGCATAAGCTGCAATATCGTCTTTGTAGCTATCAATGTTAGGAAAAACAACAAAACGTATAAACAGCGCCAACACAGCAATAATTAGCAACAAACACATCACACCATATAACAGCCAGCGGGCTGCTGTTTTAACCGATAATTTGAAGGTGGACGTCATTAAATTGAATGATGTGAAGAAGTAATAGGTTTTTGCAGTTAACTTGATGTTTATTTTACTTTAGTTTGTTGCCATAACATGTTAATAAATCGTAAACATTTAATAAGATATTGCGCTGGTTTGCTTTAAAATAACGCCTTTTGGCCAATTTGGCTGACATGTAACTGTTCAGCTTGGATAATCATTGATTCAATTTAAAAACTTAACGCTTACACGTGGTGTAAAAGTATTGTTGCAAGCAGCATCTTTTCAACTGCATCCTGGCCATAAAGTTGGGCTGATTGGTGCCAATGGCGCAGGCAAAACTTCGCTGTTTGCCTTGCTACGCGGTGAATTGCAACCTGAAGTTGGCGATTTGGACATGCCGCCAAATTGGGTAATCGCACACGTGGCGCAAGAAATGACAGCGCTAGATTTGCCTGCGTTAGAATTTACGTTAGATGGCGATGTAGAGCTGCGCGAAATTGAAAATGCGCTTATTGCGGCAGAAACCAATCATCAAGGCGATAAAATTGCCGAGTTGCATCATCGTTTGAGTGATATTGAAGGTTACAGCGCAAAAGCGCGCGCATCAGCTTTGTTAGATGGCTTAGGTTTTTCTCAGGCAGATTTGGCAAGAGCGGTAAGTGAATTTTCTGGCGGTTGGCGGGTGCGGTTAAATTTGGCGCGTGCGCTTATGTGTCGCAGCGACTTATTGTTGTTGGATGAGCCGACAAACCATTTAGACCTTGACGCGGTGATTTGGCTAGAAGGCTGGTTGCGTGAATATCGCGGCACGCTGTTGCTGATTTCGCATGACAGAGATTTTTTAGATGCAGTCATTGATAACGTGCTGCACATCGAGCAGCAAACCATTACGCTTTATCGCGGTGGCTACAGCGATTTTGAGCGGCAACGCGCAGAAAAACTGGCATTGCAACAAGCTATGTTTGAAAAGCAACAACGCAAAGTGGCGCATTTACACAGCTATATCGATCGTTTTCGTGTGCAAGCTACTAAGGCACGCCAAGCGCAAAGCCGCATTAAGGCGCTGGAACGGATGGAAATGATTTCTGCCGCGCATGTAGATTCGCAATTTAATTTTGAGTTTCGCGAACCCGTGAGTGCGCCAGATCCATTACTAGTGCTGGATGAAATTGATGCGGGCTAC
The DNA here is from genome assembly GCA_031414715.1 of Methylophilaceae bacterium. Lineage (GTDB taxonomy): Bacteria > Pseudomonadota > Gammaproteobacteria > Burkholderiales > Methylophilaceae > Methylotenera_A. Next base: position 1,411 of record JANNWI010000220.1, read on the forward strand.
ACTGATAAAATAATTCTCAAAAAAGTCATCATGACAATTCGCCCAGGTGAGCGTATTGGCTTGTTAGGGAAAAACGGTGCGGGTAAATCGACCTTAATCAAATTGCTGGCGAAAGAATTAAAGCCATTAGCGGGCAAAAGAGTTGAAGGCAAAGATTTACGTATTGGCTATTTTGCGCAGCACCAATTGGAGCAACTTCGTCCACATGAATCGCCGTTGCAACACATGCTGCGCTTGGATAGCACGACGCGAGAGCAGGAACATTTGAATTACTTGGGTGGCTTTGATTTTAAAGGCGACATGGCGCGCAGTAATATTGAAAATTTTTCTGGTGGCGAGAAATCTCGGCTAGCTTTAGCCTTGTTAATATGGACGCGGCCAAATTTGCTTTTGTTGGATGAGCCGACCAACCATTTAGACTTGGAAATGCGCCACGCCCTGACCTTGGCGTTGCAAGATTATGAGGGTGGGGTGATATTGGTGTCGCACGATAGAGC
>JANNWI010000221.1:0-4056 GCA_031414715.1 Methylophilaceae bacterium
CAATTGCCGCAGCAATTGCTGCTTGCTTAGCTTCTTTTTGAGCATCGCCAGCATCCGCATGGATATTGGGCTGCAGGGCATTGTCTGTGACATCTTTATTTACGTTTTCTGAAGCTTTTTTAGCCGCTTCTTCTTTTTGTAGCACGGCGCGTTCGGCATGCTTTTGCGCACGCTCTAGTTTTTCGCGCTCAATTCTAGCCAATCTAAAATCATTGCGTTCACGTGCCAAATTAGCCGCTTCGTGCGCTTTATCAATCGCAATAATTTCACTTTTGGCATAACGATAATACTGCACCAGCGGGATGTTACTGGGGCAAACATAACTACAAGCGCCACATTCTATACAATCAAATAATTTGTAATCTTGTGCTTTTTCAAAATTGTCGGCTTTGGCAAACCAGTAGAGTTCTTGCGGCTGCAAACTCACTGGGCAGGCATCGGCGCAGCGCGCGCAGCGTATGCAAGGCATGGCGGGCGGCGGCGGTTCAAATAGCGTTGGTGATGCTGCAATAATACAATTGGCAGCTTTGGTAATCGGCACATTTTCATCTGGCAGCGCAAAACCCATCATTGGGCCGCCCATAATGTAGTGGCTGGTGCCAGCTTTTGCGCCACCTGCGGCAGCGACTAAATGTGGTAATGGCGTGCCAAAAAGCACCTCAAAATTTTGCGGTTTTTGTACATTGCCAGTCATCGAGATAATGCGGCTAATCGACGGTTCACCAAGCTCGAAATAACGATATAGCGCCACAACAGTGGCCACATTGAACACTTGTAAGCCAACCTCTGTCGAGCGTTTATCGTGTGGAATTTCTGTACCTAATAACAAACGCACCAAGCGACGCGCGTCACCACTTGGGTAAAGCGTAGGCACAATTTTTACTAAATAGTTAGTGCTTGCTACAGCAGCTTGCATCGCTATTGCTGCCTCAGGCTTATTATCTTCAATACCAATAATGACATTCTCTGCACCTAATAAATGCTGGGCGATGGCGATGCCATTCACGATCTCATCGGCACGCTCACGCATTAGCATGTCATCACAAGTGATATAGGGCTCACATTCAGCGGCATTAATCACCAAAGTATGTACGCCACTTTTTCCATCAGCACGTAACTTAATATGCGTAGGAAATGTTGCGCCACCCAAGCCAACAATGCCAGAAAGGCGTAAGCTAGCAACTAATTTTTTTCGCTCTACACTGCGCCAATCTTGCGGTATCCTTTCTATCCAAGCATCTTGGCCATCGGGTGTAATAGTGATGCAGCGATCTGGTAAGCCAGATGGATGTGGAATGATGGCATCTTCTATTGCGGTAACCGTGCCAGATGTGGTTGCGTGTATGGCTGCTGATACTGCGCCCTCAGCCTCTGCCAGTAATTGACCTTTTAAGACTTTTTCGCCAACAGTTACTTTTACTTTTGGCATATTGCCGACATGTTGGCGTAGCGGTAACACAATTTTTTCGGGCAGGCTTAATTGGCCAATCGACAATTGCGTCGATAGCGTTTTATTTTCAGGTGGATGTACGCCTCCGTGGAACTTGAATATTTTTGTAAAATTAACTAATGCATTCATTTTAAAGTCATGACAGGTTTAATCGATATTGTTGGGTATTTCCATTTCCAATTATCTGGCGTTTCGGCGATTGGCACCATGGCAATGCAATCGACTGGACACGGCGCCACACATAGCTCGCAGCCCGTGCACTCGCTGGTGATAATGGTGTGCATATGCTTGGCTGCACCTAATATGGCATCTACTGGACAAGCTTGAATGCATAAAGTGCAACCAATGCATATCGGTTCATCAATAAATGCCACTGCTTTAGGTTTTTCTACGCCGTTTTCGGCATTCAGCGGTTTGTACTCCACACCCATCAAGTCGGCCAGCGCACGCACGCCAGCATCACCACCTGGTGGGCATTGGTTAATATCAGCGCGGCCTTCGGCAATGGCCGTAGCATAAGGTTTGCAACCAGGAAAGCCACACTGACCGCACTGCGTTTGCGGCAAAATGGCATCAATGCGCGCGATTAGCGGATCGCCTTCCACCTTGAATTTAAGCGCAGCATAGCCAAGCGCCGCGCCCAATAGCAGCGCAAGGCCAATCATGATGTAAAGTGCCATTAACATTGGTATTTGTCGGGCTTAATATTTATCCAAACCAGCAAAGCCCATAAAGGCTAGGCTCATCAGCGCGGCGGTGACCATGGCAATAGCAGAGCCTTGAAACACTTTTGGTACATCTGCGGCTTCTAAACGCTCGCGCATACTCGCGAATAAAATTAATACCATTGAAAATCCAAGCGCACCACCAAAGCCATACAAGCCTGATTGTATTGGGCCTTGGCTGGTTTGTGCATTGAGCAGCGGAATACCTAGCACTGCGCAGTTAGTGGTGATGAGCGGCAGAAAAATTCCCAACATTTGATACAACAATGGAAAGCTTTTTTCCATCACAATCTCGGTAAACTGCACTACGCCGGCAATCACCACAATAAACGACAGCGTGCGCAGATATTGCAAGTTATTTGGCTCGAGCAAATAATGGTTAACCGCCCAACTAGTTATGCTGCCAATTGTTAGTACAAATGCAGTCGCAGCCGCCATGCCTATTGAGGCTTCCAGTTTTTTAGAAACGCCCATAAATGGGCATAAACCCAAAATTTTAATTAGCACAATGTTGTTGACTAGCACTGTGCCCAGTAAAATCATGATGTATTGATGAAAGTCTATATTCATAGCGTGTTTAGCATTTTTAATCAGCCCTAATTATAGCGCGATTTAAGCTTGAAATTAGTGCAAATTCGACCTAGCACTCAACCAAACTCGCGTCTGCTGCGTTAAGTAAATAATTATAAAAAAGCTATTTTAAAGATATTTCTATATATCTTAAAAGAATATTTAATTATATTTTTAGCTTTATTTGTTATATGTCATTTATTTAAAGGTGCTAGCTACAGCGTTTTAGCATTAAAGCGGTAGTTTCGGTTAAAATAGTAGTCTTTATTTTTAGCAGGTTTTGATATGTTGCAAGGCAGTATGGTAGCAATCGTTACGCCAATGCTAGACGATGGCAGTTTGGATTTAGACGCGCTGCGAGTGCTGATTGATTGGCACGACGAATCAGGCACTGACGGCATTGTGATTGTAGGAACCACAGGTGAATCACCAACTGTGGATGTGGCTGAGCATTGCTTGCTGATTAAAACGACGGTAGAACATGTTGCGGGTCGTATGGCGGTGATTGCGGGTACGGGCGCCAATTCTACTAGCGAAGCGATTGAACTGACCGCTAATGCAAAAGCATTGGGTGTGGATGCTTGTTTGCTGGTTGCGCCATATTACAACAAACCCACGCAAGAAGGCCTGTATCAACATTACGCAGCAGTTGCTGGCGCAGTCGATATTCCGCAGATTTTATACAACGTACCAGGCCGTACGGGTTGCGACATTAGTAATGATACTGCGTTGAGATTAGCACAAATTAAAAATATTGTTGGCATTAAAGATGCCACTGGCGGCATAGAACGCGGTACGGATTTGATTTTACGCGCGAAACTAATACCTGAAATTGCAGATTTTGCGATTTATAGTGGTGATGATGCCACGGGAGCCGCATTAATGCTGCTTGGTGGGCATGGTGTCATTTCGGTGACAGCCAATGTTGCGCCAACATTAATGAGTGAGATGTGCAAAGCCGCGATGGCGGGCGATGTTAAAAAAGCCTGCGTAATTAACGCAAAATTATTTGCGCTGCATCAAAAATTATTTATTGAACCCAATCCAATTCCTGTGAAATGGGTGTTGCAACAAATGGGTTTGATTAAAACGGGTATCAGGTTGCCGATGGTGAATTTAAGCGCGCAATAACATGAAGTATTGCGTGCGGCCATGCGTCAAGCAGGTATCAATTAATTTTAGTATTTAACAATTTTAATGATAAAAAATGGCGGTAGAGATATGAAACAGATTATAAATAAAAGCTTAGCTTTTAAGTTGATTACAATTAGTGCGCTAGCTTTGTTTTTAAGTGCTTGTGACTCCATTCCG
>JANNWI010000222.1:0-3815 GCA_031414715.1 Methylophilaceae bacterium
TTTATGTTTTGAAGGCTTTGAAAAAATTGTACACAAGCTGTTTCACAAAAATGATGCACATGAAGCCGACATTAAAGCTGCATTAGAAAACCCCAAGCAAGATTTAGTGGCACTAGAGAAAGATAAAATAAAAGGTGCAATTAGAACTGATTTTATTTTATCGGCCGAAATTATTGTAATCGCACTTGGCACGGTGGCAAACGAGCCTATTTCCAAAGAAATTGGTGTGCTAGTGGGCATATCTGTGTTGATGACAGTTGGCGTTTACGGCTTGGTGGCACTCATTGTTAAGTTAGACGACATTGGCCTATTTTTAATGGCGCGCAAAGGTGGCAGTTTTATAATGCAACTTTTGCGTAAAATTGGCCATGGCTTATTGGCTGGTACACCATATTTAATGCGCACTTTAAGTGTTTTAGGCACAGCTGCCATGTTTTTAGTGGGCGGCAGTATTATTAGCCATAACATACCGTTTATTCACCATATTGCTGAAGGTATGATTGCTAGCATGAATAGCTTACCCGGTGGCAAACTAATCGCAAGCTTATTAGTAGATGGTTTAGTTGGCTTAATTGTTGGCGCGATTTGTGTTGCAATTTACAGCATTGTAAAACCATTGATTGCTAAAAAATAAATGATTTAATATGCATAATAACTAGCAACATTATTTCGCTTGCCCTGCGAGTCAATATCCATAAGGCTTACAGAGCATTAAAAATCTCTCGACCTATTTTTGATTTAATAAATATGTGTTTTGTAGTTGTAATGCAAAAAAAATATGCTTAATATTTTTTAGTTTTGCGTATAAAAACCAGTGAAATTAAACCTAGTAGCATCATCATATAAGTGGATGGCTCTGGTACTTGAGCGGCATGAACTGTAAAACCTGAATTATCTATTGCCGCTACTCCAAAAGTCGTAATAAGCTTACCATCCTTAATATCTCCAATGGCTATTATAGTTCCACCTTTTTCAGTGTCATAATTATCAACTCTAATGCCAGAGCCAGCCGCCGCCCCTATTGTTGATACAATTGTTATATCTCCTCCAGACTGAGTTGCGACCTTTGAGGGAAACAATGTGATCGTTTTACTGCCTCTACCTGCATCTATTGTACCAGTGCCAAATGTTGTTATATCTAAACCATCTATTGCAGGAGTTATGTTAAGTGGTTTCCAATCAACAATTGCTTTTGGCGCTTTCTGTATTACTGAATTTCCAACAACATCTATTTGAGCAATCCTAGTTATTGTTGTGCTATTAGTAGAACTAAGATAAATATTTCCGCCAGGTGCATTTAAAACACCATCTAGAAAAATATCTTTACTATTCAGGCTAATTAATGGGGCGTTTAAACTTGCATTTGCGCCAATGTTTATTAAGCCACTTGCTGTTAAGTTAATTGAAGTGTCATTTTGCAGCAAGCCTTCGGTAAACGAAAAATCGCCATCACAACTAGCGCTATAACCATTATCAAATGAGACTACTAAACTTGAACTGCAACTAAAGCTTGGAGATGTTGTGGCAAAAGCAATTTGCGTTGAAAAAATTGCTATTAATCCGATGACAAATGTCATTTTTAAAAGTGTTAAGCGCATATCAGTAACCTTATTTAGCCAAAGTTTAGATTACTCAATTTAAATTACTAAATCTATGCGCCGAAAGAACTAGATATTTAAATTTAAACCGTCATCAATAAGTAAAAAATTTATTCATCGTTAGAAAAACGCTGCTCTAAAAACGGATCTGCATCGTTATGGTAGCCACGCACTTCCCAAAACCCTCGCCTATCTTGCTCGTGCAGCTCAATCGCCTTCAGCCATTTTGCACCCTTCCAAGCATAGCGTTTTGGCACCACCATGCGTACTGGCCCGCCGTGGTCTTTGGTTAACGTTTGGCCAAGCACAGAATGCGCAATCAGCACATCTTCATCTAACAAAGCTTCTAATGGCAAGTTAGTGGTGTAACCATCATATCCGTGCATGGTGACGTATTTAGCATTGGATAACGGCATTGCCAGTGCCAGCACATCACGTGCCCGCACGCCTTGCCAATCCATATCGAGCTGACTCCATCGCGTCACGCAATGAAAATCAGAAATATCGGTAATTTGCGGTAACGCTTTGTAAGCCGCCCAATCCAAATCCAGTTCGTTTTCAACCAAGCCAAACACACGCAACCGCCACTCACTGGTGCCTATCCAAGGTTTAATGCCCATATCTAATACAGGGAAATTACTTACTTGCTTTTGCCCAGCAGGTACGCGGATATTGTCTCCCAGCTTACCTGGCGCTGCACCTTTTTTGGCAATCGCAATTTTACCTTCAATGAGTTTTTTCCAATCTGGCATTATTTACTCTTTAATAACTTGCTGAATCTTTTAAAATCATACTGGCCGTTTAAAGCTATCCCATAACAAAAGTGCCACGCCTACGCAAATCGCGCTGTCAGCTACATTAAATGCAGGCCAGTAAAATTCATTGACGTGGAAATAAAGAAAATCCACCACATAACCCAAAGTCACTCTATCGTATAAATTACCAATAGCACCACCTAACACTAAGGCCAGCCCCCAGCAAAAAAGTTTTTGCGAGGGATGTTTAATTTTACTGTGTTTAATGATTAAATAAGTAATGATAACCACTGCAACCAGTGAAACAGCCGTAAAAAACCACTTTTGCCAGCCGCCGGCATTGGCTAAAAAGCTAAACGCCGCACCTTCGTTATGAAACCGCACCAACTCAAAAAAAGAAGTCACTGTTTGACGGTCTCCATAGTCAAAAGCTTGCTGCACAAGATGTTTAGTGTAAAGATCTAGCGCAACAATGATGGCACTAATGCTAAACCAACTATACCAATTTTTAAGCATATTTTCTCACTTCACCCGCACCAAATAAGTTGCTCACGCAACGTCCGCAGATAGTTGGGTGATCTGCGTCCGAACCAACATCAGCGCGATAATGCCAACAGCGCTCACATTTGTTGTGTGCGCTTGCTTTTACTAGAATTTTTTGTTCAGTTTCGCTAGCTACTTTGTAAACGTTTGCGCTGGATGTAATCATGGCAAAACGCAAATCATCCGCTAAACTATTCATGGCTTCAAAACCAATATGAGTCGCATAAAATTCAAGCTCTGCCTGTAACGATGAGCCAACTTGACCCGCACTGCGTAACACTTCAATTTCTTTTGCGGCCTCGGCGCGAGCGCAAATAATGGTCTGCCAAGACTCTATTCTATTGGCTTGCAGGCCATGCGCTGGAATGTTGTACCAAATATCCTCAAACACACTTTTATCTTCGCCCAAACCCAATGTCTGCCAAATTTCATCGGCCGTAAAGCTTAAAATGGGTGCAATTAAACGCATAAAGGTATGCGTAATATGATGCAAGGCACTTTGTGCCGCGCGGCGGGCGGCTGAGTTTTCGCCCGATGTATAAAGTCTGTCTTTAAGAATATCTAAGTAAAAGCTACCCAAATCATCCGAGCAGAAACTCACTAATTTTTGTACCGCCAAATGAAACTCGTAGCGGTCATAATCAGCCAATACTTCAGTTTGCAATTTTTGCGTTAAGTACAGCGCGTAACGGTCGATTTCCAGCCATTGCTGAACTGGCAACAAATCTTTACTAGCATCAAAATCTGCAATATTCGCCAGCAAAAATTTGCAAGTATTACGGATTTTTCGGTAGCTATCAGCCACACGTTTTAAAATTTCATCGCTAATCGTCAACTCACCAGAGTAATCTGTGCTGGCTGCCCACAAGCGCAAAATATCTGCGCCGTAAGTATCCATCACTTTTTGCGGCGCCACCAC
>JANNWI010000223.1:0-2415 GCA_031414715.1 Methylophilaceae bacterium
ATGGTGGCGCCAGATGGCTATGTGATGGAAAACCAGCATTATGGCAACAATGGTTTGATTGGCGGCCTGTTTGGCGGCGGCGGTCGTAATAACGGCTACCGGCTTAAAAAAGGCAATGTTGGCTACAAAATTAACACGCTGCAAAATAACTATTATTACGACCAGCTGCATTTTATTGGCTGGGTGATTAAGAACGATATTGTGAAAAGATAAGAGGCGAAAAATGTCAAAAGCAGAAGCGCTTCAAGATATTGTCTCTCTAGCAAAACACAACCAGATTACGCTAGATGAAATAAAGCATGCCTTAGAGGCCTTACCAGCATTAGCTTCCAAGCCATCTTCTAGCGTGCTCTCTAAGCTATTTGGATACATTGGCGGCATTTTTGTCTTTGCTGGCATTGGCGTATTTATCAGCATGTATTGGGATGATTTTGGCTCTGCTGCGCGTGTAATTGTGACGCTGGGCGTGGGTTTGGTGGCGTTTATCATGGGATTAGTGTGTTTGGCAGACAAACGCTATGACAAAGCCGCCACGCCCCTATTTATTGTGTCCTCCATCTTGCAACCGATGGGCATTTTGGTGATGCTGCAAGAGTATTCATCTGGCGGTGATGCACGTCATGGTCTCATCTTTATGTCGGCCTACATGCTGATACAGCAGGGTGCTACATTTTGGGCGAAACGCTTGTCTGTACTGGCATTTGGCGCCATTTTGTTTGGCTGCATTTTGCTGGCGAATGTGTTTGATGTGTGGAACTGGGATGGCGAGCTGATTGGTATGGTGATTGGCGTTTCGTTAATTTGCATGGCTTACGCGCTACAGCAATCTAAACACATGGCGATTGCGCCATTTTGGTATTTTGTCGGCGGCGTGATTTTAATGTGGTCGGTGTTTGAGGCGTTAGAAAACACGCCGCTTGAACTGCTTTATCTGGGCTTGTCCGCACTTATGATATTTTTAAGCACGCATGTGCGCAGCCGCGCGCTATTGGGTGTGGGCACATTGGCGATGCTGATTTATATTGGCTACTATACTGCCAAACACTTTGCAAATACACTGGGGTGGCCAATTGCTTTAGTAGTGATTGGCGTGGCGCTGATTGCCTTGAGCTCACTTGCTGTGAGATTGAATAATAAATATATAAAAACAAATACTTAAATTATTAAATTAAAGTAAATTATAAGTAATTTTTAATGCGATTAGCCGCTTCTAGGCATTCATCATAAGAAGCCACCAGCGCCATGCGGATAAAGTTTTCACCCGGGTTTGACCCGTGTGCCTCACGCGCCAAGTAGCTACCTGGCAGCACGGTAATGTTTAAATCGCGATATAATTTAACGGCCAATTCTGTATCTGATATGTTTTTATCTTTAATTTTAGCCCATAAATAGAACGCGGCGTCTGGTATTTCGACCGCTAATACTTCTGCCAGCATCGGTGTAACCACGTTAAATTTTTGCGCATAAAGCCTACGGTTTTCAACCACGTGCGCGTCGTCATTCCAGGCCGCTGTGCTGGCAGCCTGCACCGCTGGGTTCATGGCGCAGCCATGGTAGGTGCGGTAGAGTGCAAACTTAGTAATGATGTCTTCATCGCCCGCCACAAAGCCAGAGCGCATGCCTGGTACATTGCTGCGCTTAGAAAGCGAGCTGAACATGATTAAATTGGCATGGCCACGACCTAATAGGGATGCGGCTTGCAGGGCACCTAATGGCGGACTATTTTCATCAAAATATATTTCTGAATAACATTCATCCGCCGCTATAACAAAGCCGTATTTGTCAGACAGTGCAAATAATTTTTCCCATTGTTCCAAACGCATCACTTTGCCAGAAGGATTGCCAGGGCTACACACATAAACCAGTTGTGTGCGATTTAACACGTCGGCAGGCACGCTGGTAAAATCCATCGCATGATTGCTTTCTGGCAACGTATTTAAAAAGTAGGGCGTTGCACCTGCCAAAAATGCCGCGCCTTCATAAATTTGGTAAAACGGGTTGGGCGAAATCACCACTGGGTTTGGGCGGCTAGCATCAATGACTACCTGTGCAAATGCAAATAGCGCCTCGCGGCTACCATTCACTGGTAAAATGGCTTTGTCTGGATTAGGCGCTGCGATGTTGTAACGGCGCGTAATCCAGTTGGCGATAGCGGTGCGCAGCTCAACACTACCAAGTGTGGTTGGATAACTAGATAAGCCGTTTAAATTGTGGATAAGCGCATCTTTAATCAGTTGCGGCGTAGCATGTTTTGGTTCACCTATAGACAGGTTGATGTTTGCAAAGGCAGCGTTTGCTGTAATGCCTGTAAATATATCGCGCAGGCGTTGAAACGGGTAGGGTTGTAACAAGTCTAGGTTTGGATTCATAAGTAACATTATAATTTAGGAAGTCGTGTGAACAGAAACTTTTTGG
>JANNWI010000224.1:0-3559 GCA_031414715.1 Methylophilaceae bacterium
AAATGCTACTAGAATCAGCCAACGACATTAAAGTGATAGCTGAAGCAGAAAACGGCGAAACAGCTATTAGAGCTTACATGGAACATAAGCCAAACATTGTGGTTATGGACATTACCATGCCAGGCATGGGTGGGCTAGAGGCAATAGAGCGTATTTTGGCTAAAGACAGCGCTGCACGTATTTTAGTGCTTAGCGCACACGAAGACTCGGTGCATCCTAAGCGAGTTTTGAATGCGGGAGCGATGGGTTATTTAACAAAGCGCAGCGCGGCAGAAGAGTTAATCAAGTCTATTCGCATGGTGGCAAGTGGTAAAAAATATATCGAGGCTGGCGTGGCGCAACAAATGGCAATTCAGCAATTAAGCGGTGACCAAAGCCCTGTGGATGTGTTGAGTGAGCGCGAATTTGAAGTGTTTATGTCGTTAGCCAAAGGCAAGACGACCAATGAAATTGCAGAGAATTTATTTTTAAGCCCACGCACAGTGGGAACGCATTTGTATAATATCAAGCAGAAATTAAATGCGCAAAACTCGGCAGAGATTGCGCTAATTGCGATGCGGAGTGGTTTGTTAGAGCCGTAATGTAAAAGCAGAATTATTCGCTATTTTTTAAATATAATAGGTCTGTACCAGTTCTTGGCATCACCGCAGAATATACCAGCTAAAGCTGGTTATTCATGCGCGAAAGGCGCATGGGTACTGGCTTTCGCATTCGACTTAGCGATTTAGCGCTTAGCGAGAATGGTGATGCCAAGAACTGGTACAGGGCAGACCTATTTTAGCTAGTTTTATGTTTTAGTTTGCTTTATATCTTGCTACATTCAGCTCGCCCGGGCTAGCAAGCTCTACCATCGTTACAGCACCGCTGGGCAACTTGCCAAATGCTGGCGGAATTAAAAAAGTAATTTGCTTTTTGCTTGTTTCAATATTGCCGCCTTGTATAGCGCCTGTGGCAACCTGCCACAAAGCCCACTCGCGTTTCTGCGGTAAGCTGCTCGCACCCATTAAACGTGCTTGCTCGTACACCGCATTTTTTTCCTCACCAATCAGCAAACTAAACAGCTCTACGCGAACCAGCTGGCTGCTTTGTATTACCTGTAGCACGCTTTCAACATCGGCAACTTCAGTCGGCAACGGCTCTGCTATGGGTTTTAAACTCTGTGGCTTTAGTTCTTGAAAAGCGGTGTTAGCAATGGCTAATCTGTAGGGATCATATTGAGCCTGCTCAATGCTACGCTTGGCTATGTTGTAATTTTCTAGGTTTTGTTTCGCCAGCACTTTCTCAGAAGCTGGCTTTGTACTTGTAGGCTTGTATGGTTGCGGTAAAGAGCTAGTTTGAGCAGCGGGCATAAATGGTGTGCTAGCTGCTGCGTAATCGGGCTTGCGATTACTTGGGCCATCTTCTACATCCATTGCGTGCGCCATGGCTTTATCGGCCACACTGGTGGCGATAGAGCGGACGATTTGCTGCGCAACTGTGCCGCCTAAGCAGCCAGTAAGTAGGCAAGTACTTAGAAGCAAGCCAATATACTTGAGTGTAATATATTTAAAAATTATATTAAGCTTAATCATTAAAACTTAAATTCACATATTTAACGCGGAAAGTACAGATTACTGCTAAGTATTTGAAATGTCTAGTAGTTTTTTACAGTTTGAACTTGATTGAAATGTAAAAAATGATGGTTTATAGACTTTAAAAACGTTAACCACAGCATTGTGTGGTTTTCAATATTGAAATTTCGCTTATTTTGTGGTTTTTTTAACCGGCGCGTTTGTTGCGTTTACGCTAATTACACCGCTTAAAATAATCAGGCCAACGGCTAACCATTCTGATACTAAAAGCTGCTCGTTCCATAAAAGCACACCAAATAAGCTAGCTAGCACCACGGTGACATATGCCAAACTTGCAACCGTCAGCGTATTGCCAGTGCGGTAGGCGCGCGTCATGGCTAGCTGTGCTATGGTGGCCGATACGCCTAGGCCTAACAGCAAAGGTAGGTCTTGCCAGACCAGTGCGCTAAAACTGTTTTGCTCAATTAAAGGGCTCAACAACATCCATAAGCCAGAGGCAATAGTTGAAACTAAGGTAAAGTAAAATACAGTACGCCAATCTGGTTCGTTTAAATTGGCGAGTTGCTTGACATTAATATAAGCAATTGCAGCACCTGCTCCAGAAGCCAATCCCAGAGCGCCTGCCAGAGCATCGTTACTGGTAATGGTAGGTTTTAACAACAAAACAATGCCAACAAAGCCAATCAACACGGCTAAATACAGAGTCTTTTTCGGTTGTTCATGCAGTAAAAGTGGCATTAATAGCGCCAAAAATAAAGGTGAGGTGTAATTAAGCGTAATAGCGGTAGCCAAGTTTAAGTGTGCAATGGCGTAAAAAAATAACACCAGCGAGATACAGCCCACCAGTGCTCGTGACATTTGCTTGGCCAAAACAGGTGTTTTAAGCGGCAATTTTTTGGCAAAAATGAAAGCGTAAATCGCTAATAAACCAAACGCAGAGCGATAAAATACCAGTTCTGCAGGGCTAAATTTTGTGGCGCCAATTTTGACTAACGCGCCCATAATGGCAAAGCCCAACGCGGCCACTAGCATCCACAGGCTGCCTAAATTTGGTAGTTTATAGCTTTGTAGTTTAAAGCTTGGTAGCTTAAAGCGAGGCAAGGTTTGCTGCTTAAATAAAATGATGGCATAACGGCATTCGCCGAATATACCAAAATAAACAATAAATGCTAAGCAATAAGATAAAAAACTAAATTCAGGTTCATTAATGTTAGGGCTGCAATCCATTGCAAACGCAGGCGCAAAACCGTTTTTAGTAGCCAAAAAACGCTAGCTAAAAGCGCCACTAAAAAACTAAGTTAGCGCGGCACAAAAACCAGCCAAATTACAGAGCAAGCCTTGCCAAATCAGCGTTTTTGCGCTAATCTCATAGCTTAGAATTAATTAAAACTCACAAAGGAGACGTGGTAATGAAAAATCCATTAGAATCAGTAGCAGGAACGATTATTTCTGGGCTTGTGCTCACCGTAGTCTTAGTGCTGTTTTTGAAAAACTTTTTAGTGGCGGGGATTTAACATGGAAGCATTAATGCCGGGCATTGCACGTTGGTTGCACGTGATATTTGGGATCACATGGATTGGTTTACTTTATTATTTTAACTTAGTACAAATGGCGGGCTTAAAAGATGCTGGCGCCGATGGTACTGCAGCTGGTATTACCAAACATATTGCGCCGCGCGCTTTATTTTACTTTCGCTGGGCGGCAGTAGCAACTTGGCTGGCAGGTGCATGGTTGTTGGGCGCTGGCTTTGTCGATGCGTTTTTATTACGCAACGGTATGGAAGCAATTGGTATTGGTTCTTGGTTAGGTACCATTATGTTGTTCAACGTGTGGCATTTTATATGGCCCAACCAAAAGAAAATATTGGGCATGGTGCCTGCTACCGATGAGGTAAAAGCGAAAGCGCGTCGTGTAGCCATGTTAGCGTCACGTACTAACATGATGCTTTCAATTCCGATGTTATTTTTTATGGCAAACGGCTTAAGCCA
>JANNWI010000225.1:0-3463 GCA_031414715.1 Methylophilaceae bacterium
CCCATATTAGTGGGCGAAGTGCGGGAAGCGATTGCCTCACTAGGATAAACTTGTACATTATCGGGCGGTAGCCAGTTATCTTCAGCACTAACAAACTTGGCGAAGTAGTCCCATGTCAGCTTGGCTTGAGATTGTAAGAACTTTATTTGGCTCGGCATCAATGGCGCTTGTTTTGATACTATTGGCCTACTAATTAACCATGCAGTCGCAGGGGAGGCTAACCACAAAATGAATATTGGGCTGCACAGTAGCCAGACCATTAGCGAATAGTTGCTAAGCCATTGAATACCAACTAAAAAGATAATTAAAATGAGCGTGATTGCAGGCGCAACCCACATCTCTTTGTAAAAATCTAGCAAGCTTTCACATGCATTTCTTTTTGCATAAATAGGTAAATACCATTGCAATAATCCTCGCTTGGTAAACAATAGTCGTCCAGCTGAATTGATAATGGCGTCAATACTAACTGCTGCCTCATAGGGCAAAAATACAAGCTGTAATGTGGCTAATAAAAAAGCATTGCCAGACGATAGGTAGACCGAAGCTACATGCGCCAGCCAAGTACTTTCTCTGGGTTTTTTAAGCGCGCTGATTAACAGGCCTAACACAGGCGGCCCATATAAAATAATCAGCACTGTCGTTAGCGCCAACCATGCAGCTTTTGCTTCAAACAATACCCAGCTTGCCATCAGTAATAGTGTCAAAATGATTGGCACCAAGCTACGCCGTAGGTTATCCAACATTTTCCATTTGAATAATGCACTTAAAGGATTATCTAACTTATTCGCGGCCGACGGCACGCGCGGTAGTAGCCAACTTAAAAGCTGCCAATCACCGCGTATCCAGCGATGGCGACGGCTAATATCCATGGTGTAACTGGCTGGATGCTCTTCAATTAAATCGACATCGCTTACTAGTGCGCTTCTGGCATAACCACTTTCCAGTAAGTCATGACTCAATATCAAATTGTTTGGAAAGCGCCCGTCAACGGCCTGCCTGAATGCGTCAATATCGTAAATGCCCTTACCGACAAACGAGCCTTCTGTAAACACATCTTGATAAACATCCGAGACTTCTCGCGTATAGGGGTCTATGCCAGCTTCGCCTGCATAAAGTTTTGTAAAGTATGTTTGCGAGGTACTCACCAAACTGATCGATGTGCGCGGCTGCAAAATGGCGTAGCCGTGTGTCACACGACCAATGGCTGCGTCAAAAATTGGCTTGTTCAAACGATGCGCCATATTGCCAATTAACTGCTTTGCAGAATCGCGTGGTAATTGTGTATCGGTATCGAGCGTAATCACATATTTAAACGTTCTTAATAAAGACTGATCGCCGACAATCTCGCTAAATGCGGTTTGATTCACACTCGCCATATCGCCATCGCGTAACAGCGTATTGAATTGTTCTAATTTACCGCGCTTGCGCTCGTATCCCATCCAAACTTGATCGACACTATTCCACTCGCGCTGTCGATGAAACAGATAAAAAATGCAGGGCCTATCTGTTTGGTAGGCTGTATTTAAAGCCTCAATACCTGAACGTGCATGGGCTATTAATGCGGCATCTTCAACCATAACATGGTGGTTTGCATCGCGAAAATCTGTTAACAACGCAAAAAACAAATTAGCATCTTGGTTACCCAAGTAGCGAATTTCTAATGCTTCGAGCAAACGATCAATTTCGTCTATGCTGCCGATTAAAGTTGGTACCACCACAATAGTGCGATGTGAATCTGGTATGCCTTTTGAGAAATCTAGCCTAGGCAAACTATGTGGCCGAAAATTTTGGGTAACAAACATATTAACAATGGCTACAGCCAAGCCTGTACTCGCTAAAAACGTTAAGAAGCCAAATAGCAAAATAGACCACGTACTCATATTTAGCTGATTCAACATGCTGTAAATCACTGCTGTAAAGAAAGCTGTTAGCAACAAAATTGAACCTAAGTACAAGCCTAAACGAAATGGCTGACAAAATCGTTTAAATTTGAAAAACAAGGCTCCATGGCAATTAAGTGTCGTTTTTAATAAGTAAATGCCCTCATCAATTAGGTAATAACCCACGTGCGCTTGGCGATGCTGTGTGCCTAATTGATTGCTGGCCGCCGTAGCTAAATCAATAGCAGCCTTCGCTGCTTTCATTTCATATTGCGCACAATGGTTATTGTGTTGTTTAGCTTCCAGCTGAGATGGTTTTTGCACAGACAAGCGCGCTGTGTCCTCAATCGCGTGTCGATATCGGTCACGCGTGGCAAAGTCTTGCAGCGCGTATTCACCTGCCGGATCCTGTTTTAACAATTGCTCAACTAAGCTGAATTCTTCAACAAAATTGCGCCAATCCATCGCAGCAATATACCTTAAGCTGCTGATGCTATTGGCGATAGAAATTTGGTTGGCGGCGGCGGTGCGACTTGCTGATTCTAACAATTGAATAGCGGTTATATTTTGCAGTAACAATTGCTGCTCTACCCAAGTTTGCACAAAGGCCATTGCAGCACCTTGATCTTGCAGGCGGCTATAAAACTCCTCTACAAATGGCGCGGTTAAAGGTATATCGGCGTCGGCAAATTTGGCCAATAATTGAATCAGTTGTTTTGGCTCATTTTCTGCCGCCACCAACATGCGATCTGCCCAAACAATGGCTGTTTCTTTCTCCCCGCGCCTATTCGCAATGCGCACAGATACGCGGCGTAAGTTTTCTAATAAGGCTAGTTGCAACATAATGGGGAAAGCCCATAACTCCCCCAACATGAGCGCCTCAACTGTTTGGTAAGCGGCAATAAACTGTGTCGCATTTTCATTATCGATGCGACCATCCATATGCGAGATTAAAGCCAGTGATAAATCATAGATACGTGGAAAACCATCTGATGCGCCTCCCAGAATTTTTGGTAATTGTCTGCTATAACCACGCGGCAAATGCCGACGTGCGAGGGTGAATTGCTGTTGAATAAGATAATAGTTATCTAATAGCCAGTTTTCAGCTGGAGAAAGTTTATGCGTGGATTTTTCGCTGTTGCCGCTTGATGCGGTAATCACTTGATAGGCACTGGCAATGACAGTTTCATTATCGGAAAGCCTGGCTAATAACTTATCTGGCTCACTACGTGGATTGATTCGATGTTGTTTTGCCAGTGAAATTGCGTGTCGTTTAAGTTGCCCTATGCTAAGCAACTCTGAGCGCAGCAACATAGAATCACGCTCTTTAATGACTTGCGGGCTAAAAAAGCGCACTATTTTTAGTAGCGGCGTAAGATTAATATTGATCATAACCTTCAATCAAATTGATCAAAATCATCAATTTAACAGCTGATAATCTCACAAAAATTGTGCGATGTTTGAGCAATCAATTTACGTCGTTGTAACCAAAATGACTGTGCGCTAACACACATAGCGTTATTTGTTTTGGTTATGTAAAGAGGATGGGGCTTTATAGAGGTGTTATAAAGCTGGTATCAAGC
>JANNWI010000226.1:0-5203 GCA_031414715.1 Methylophilaceae bacterium
ATTTTGTGGTGGAGTTTCAAATTGTCAGCCCGCGCAAATATTGGTTTGACGACGAAGTGGTGACCACCACGCAAAATATCACGCTTAGCTATCATGCGCTCACCCGTCAATATTTGGTCAATCGCAGTAAACATCAACAAAGTTTTGAAAGCTTGAGTGAAGCCATGCGCGACTTAGCAAATTTAAATGATTGGAAAGTAGCAGATAAAGCGCTGTTGGAAAAAGGCGAGCTTTACAACGCCGCTCTGCTGATTCGTTTAGACCAAAACAAACTACCTAAAGCTATTCAGGTGGATGCCATAGGATCAGAAAAATGGAATGTGACCTCGGAAAAATTTGAATGGTCTTTAAAAGAAATCAATAGCAAAGAATCTAAGCCATGATAGCTAGGTAAAAATAATGGAAAATAATTGTGATAGTTGAATAAATGCGATGGTAAGTTAAATGCGATATATTGTATTTGGAAGTGCAGCGCTTGGCTTAGTGCTTTTGTACTTACTATCGCTTGCCAGCACCGATGCCGCCACATCTGGTGAGTATTATAAAGCATTGTTATATCTCAATATTGCGCTTGCTGGCGTGTTAGTGGTGCTAATTAGTTATCAACTTTGGCAGTTAGCCAAAAAAATTCGCAATGGAGTTATGGGTAGCCGCCTAACTTTGCGCTATTTAAGCGCGTTTGCTTTAATGGCAATTATTCCTGGCCTTATTGTTTATTTGGTTTCGGTGAATTTTCTAACGCGTTCAATCGAATCTTGGTTCAATGTCAAAGTAGAATCGGCGTTAGATGGCGGCCTTAGTTTAGGCCAGCGGGCATTAGATATTATGCTGAAAGATATAGAAGATAAAGCCGAAAACATGGCCACCAACTTAGCGTTTCAGCCAACGAGTAATCACTTTAGCATGTTGAATGATTTGCGCGAAAAATCAGGTGTGCAAGATGCCACGCTGCTCACCCCACAAGGCCGTATTATTTCAGTATCTAGCAGTGACCCCACAAGCTTTTTGCCCGATTTGCCCAGTATTCCACAATTGCGCCAAGCGCAAACGCGTGTTTACGGAAAAATTGAGCCAATACCGAATAAAGGCTTGTATTTGCGCGTGTTAGCACCTGTTAACGTGCAAGAGTTGGCGGGCGAAACGCGTATTTTGCAGCTGCTGCATCCAGTGCCAAAATCGCTTTCTAACACGGCAGAGGCAGTGCAAGATGTGTATCGCGATTATCAAGAGCTGTCTTATAGCCGCGATTCGATAAAAGAAATCTTTAAGTTAACACTAACCTTAGTGTTAATGCTAGCAATGCTATCTGCGCTTGCTATTGCCTTTGTGCTTAGCCGCCGTTTGACGCAACCGTTAACGGTTTTAGCCGAAGGTACACGGGCGATTGCCAGTGGTGATTACAGTAAAATGCTGCCAGAATATGGCAAAGACGAGCTAGGTGTATTGGTTAAATCATTCAACAGCATGACGCGCCAATTGGATGATGCGACGCAAGCGACAGAAAGAAACCGGGCGCGAGTTGAAGCGGCACGTGGTTATTTAGAAACCATTTTGGCGCATTTATCATCTGGCGTATTAGCCATGAATGAAAAGGGCGAACTACGCACCTATAATTTGATTGCTAGCAACATTTTGGGTTTAAATTTGGCACCTTTTGAAGGTGGGCATTTTAGCCAAATAGCTAAAAGCCAAGTATTTTTAAGTGAGTTTGTGCAGCTGGTGCAAACGCATTTTGAGTTAACTAAAACGCAAGATCAAGCCAAGCAAGAGCTGACCAAACAACTAGAAATTATTCGACCACAAGGTAAGCAATTATTGTTGGTGCGTGCCACGCGTTTGCCATCTGCTGCTGGCAATGGTTTTGTGGTGGTATTTGATGATATTACCACCATGGCACAAGCGCAGCGCGATGCAGCATGGGGCGAAGTGGCGCGACGTTTAGCACACGAGATTAAAAACCCGCTGACACCGATTCAGCTTTCTGCCGAGCGCTTGCAACACAAATTAAGCCTAAAATTAAACGCCGAAGACGCAGCATTGTTAAAACGAGCTACAGACACAATAGTCAATCAAGTAACTGCCATGAAAAGTATGGTCAACGAATTTAGTGAATATGCTCGTGCACCATCGGCTGTACTCACTAAGCTTAATATAAATCAGTTAGTTAAAGATGTATCGGCATTATACGAAGGGAATATCGACGAAGGTAAAACCGATAATAGTGAACAAGCTAAAATTACCTATCAGTTAATGCCCAATATGCCCGATATGAAAGGCGATGCAACGATGCTGAGACAGGTTTTGCATAACTTAATGCAAAATGCGCAAGATGCACTGAAACAGACACCAAACCCAGAAATTTTAGTGCAAACTAGCTTTGATGAAACGCATATTAAATTAGTGGTAAAAGATAACGGTCAAGGCTTTTCGCCAGAGGTGCTGGCACACGCGTTTGAGCCTTATGTCACCACCAAAGCACACGGCACAGGCTTGGGTTTGGCCATTGTTAAAAAGATGATTGAAGAACATGTTGGCCAAATAAAAATAGAAAATAATGCCACAGGTGGCGCCTGCATTAGCATTGTGCTGCCCATAGAAAAAACGATAGTAGCCATTATTGAAACAGAACTAAACAGCCAAGAGAGAGTAACAGCTAAAGCAACAACTAAAACTACGGCTGTGCGCAAAACAACAAGCAAAACTAAAAGTAGTAAGTCTTTGAGTAAGACTAGCTTGGCCAAATCAGCATAAAAGTTAAATTTAAAAAGTTGGTCTAAAAGTATGTTTAAAAGGAAGTAGAACATGGCATCACGAAATATTTTAGTGGTAGATGATGAAATTGGCATTCGCGAATTGTTGCACGATATTTTGCAAGATGAAGGATTTGCTGTAACGGTGGCAGAAAACGCCCAAGCCGCACGTGATGCACGCCTAAAACAAAGGCCAGATGTCGTGCTATTAGATATTTGGATGCCTGATTGTGACGGCATTAGCCTGCTAAAAGAGTGGGGCAACGCAGGGTTGCTGACCATGCCTGTGGTGATGATGTCTGGCCATGGCACCATAGATACTGCGGTTGAGGCCACACGTATAGGCGCTTTTGATTTTTTAGAGAAGCCAATCGCCCTACAAAAGCTGCTTAAAACCGTCAACGCAGCGCTAAAGCATGCGGAAAATTTGCCCAAAACCGAGATGAATTTATCTAGCTTTGGCAAAAGCTTGGTCATTAACGAGCTAAAACAACGTTTAGAACAAGTGGCTAATACCCATAATTCGTTATTATTAATTGGCAAAAAAGGCGGCAGTGTCGAGATTTGCGCGCGCTTTTTACATACTAAAGATACACCATGGCTAGGCTTGACTGAATATGAAAAACTGGCTACCGCACCGCTAGAAATTTTGCAGCAAGCGCAAGACGGAGTTATTTATATTGATGAGGTAAGTGCATTAAATAAAACCGAGCAAAAAGGTTTGCAATTATTGCTGGCCAAGGCCGAGAAATACCAAGTACGAGTGGTGTGTGCCAGTACATCCAGCTTGCCGCAATTAGCTGAAAAAGTTGAGTTTGATAATGTGCTACTACAAACCCTTTCACAAAGCACACTTAAAGTACCAGCACTTAATGATCATCGTGAGGATATCCCTGACTTAGCTACTGCCATGGCCAATTTACTGGTGGAAACGACTGGTGCGCAATACAAAAGCTTTGATACGGCTGCGCTAAATGCACTTAGAAACGCAGAGTGGCCTGGCGATTTGGCAGAGTTAGAAGCAGTGGTGCAAAACTTAATGTTGAGTAGTTTAGAAGAGAAAATTATGTTGGCTGATGTAAACCGCGTGTTGGAGCAATTTAGCGCCAGCCCAGAGAATCAACAGCTAAAACTGCAATCCTCCCCCGTCAATTTAACTTTGCCGCTGCGCGAGGCGCGTGACGATTTTGAGCGTTTTTATTTTCAACATCACATGGCGGTTATCAGCAGTAACATGAGTAAACTGGCAGAGATTTCTGGGTTAGAGCGCACACATTTATATCGTAAATTAAAGCAGCTTGGTATTAAGATAAAAGGCTAATTTCCGCCTATTTTTAGGACATCTTATTTTAATGCTCTGTGACCCGCATAGATATTGGCTAGCAGAGCATAAAATTTCTCTCGACAAGTTTTAAATGAATTATTTGCTTAAAATTTAAGCAAATAATTCATTTAAGCGTCAGCACAACAGGTGTGTGGTCGCTTGGTCTTTCTAGCTTACGCGGTGCTTTATCAATCTCACAACTTTCGCACTTGCTTTTTAACGCATCGCTCACCAAAATATGGTCAATTCGCATGCCAAAATTACGCCTAAACCCCATCATGCGATAATCCCACCAAGTAAAGTTTTTCGGCTCGCTATTAAAAAGCCTGAAGCTGTCATGTAAACCTAGCGCGGTTAGCTTTTCAAACATTTCGCGCTCGCGCGGCGAAACCAAAATCTGCCCAATCCACGCCGCTGGGTCATGGCAGTCGCGATCTTCTGGCGCAATGTTGTAATCGCCTAATAAAACTAAATTGGGGTATTTTTGCAACTCGCAACTAAGCCAATCAATCAGCGCTGTTAGCCAGCGCATTTTGTATTCATACTTTTCACTATCAACCGCTTGGCCGTTCACAATGTAAACGCAAATTACGCGTATGCCATTAATGGTTGCAGAAATGACACGGCTTTGCTCGTCGTCAAAACCTGTAATACCATGCGTTACTTCGGTCATTTCATACTTGCTTAAAATAGCCACGCCGTTATAGGTTTTTTGTCCCAAATGAATCGCACTATAACCCGCAGCTTTTAAATCGTCGTAGGCAAATTTGCTGTCTTCTTGCTTGGTTTCTTGCAGACATAGCACGTCAATTGGGTTATCGCGCAACCAATCCAATACATGCGGCAGGCGCACGGTAAGAGAATTGACGTTCCATGTTGCTAGTTTCATAATGCTTGTTTTTCTACCACTTGACCGCTGGCATATTTGTGCAAAATACTGGCGATTAGCGTTTGGTAGGGAACGCCTTGCTCTATGGCAATAGATTTAATCGCAGTCATATCACGTTTTGCCATACGAATGTTAATGCGCGTATCTTTTGTCGCAGTTTCGGTTGCGGCTTTCATCAATGCTTTTTTTAATAGGGCAAAGTTATTCACACTTTGCCACTCGCCTTGTTCTACAGTGTTC
>JANNWI010000227.1:0-3005 GCA_031414715.1 Methylophilaceae bacterium
CAAAATCATCCAGCAGGGCGCGAATCGTTTGAGGAAAACCGCATAGTGCCACAAGTGATTTATAAGTTTGACGATATTGCAGGTGTAAAACTGCAAAGTCGTAGCCGTTTTGAGTTTAGAATGCGCGAAGATTTTGATGACACTTCTTATCGGTTTCGAGAGCAGATACGTGCAAGCTACCCACTGGCATTTAATCCAAAATTATCGCTGGTACTGTTCGATGAGCTTTTTTTAAATGTGAATGATACCAATTGGAATGTACGCCGTGGCATAGACCAAAATCGCGTGTTTGCTGGGGTAGCTTATCAAACTAATAGTCAAACGGGTTTTGAGTTTGGTTATTTAAATCAATATGTGAATACGCGTAATATATATCGCGAAAACCATATTGTTACAGCAACGTTTCGACATAATTTTAATTAAACTATGGTGTTGGATTAAGCTTAGCTAGCAGGTAATAACCGGTTTTAAAATTGCGTTGCGTTTTTACCTTATGTAAAATTTTCAATTTCAAAACTTCTGTTTGGTTAACATAGTATTACCAACTGATATAAACGAATGCACCAACAAGTAATTAATTGCACTAATTAAGTGCATTTAATTGCTTTCTTTATCTTTATAAAGCAAGTAGAAATAGCTCTATAACCCAATACCAAAGCCATTCTCAGCCAATTATTGTTTGCTGGTACGTAAGTTGCTTATTCTTAAATAACTATCATATTTTTAAGAGTGCATCATGTTTAAAAATGGCACGGTTTTACTAAGTTACCTACTGATTAGTTTGTGTGTGGCAACTAACGCTTTGGCAACGCCTACTGATTCGCTAGTGCTTAAACTTGGCGATAGCGTGCTGCGTGTGCAAGTTATACTAGCTGATGGTAAGCAAGGTCTGGGCTCTGCGGTGGTGATTGCACAAGATGCAGTAATTACCAATTGCCATGTAGTCAATAATGCTAGCGAAATTATTGTGGTTAACAAAGGTGTAGCGCACACTGCAACTGCTTACAAATCAGATTGGCGGCATGATCTGTGCATGCTTAAAGTAATAGGTTTAAATGCACCAATAGTCAACTTGGGTTCTACCCAGAATCTTAAGCATGAGGAATCTTTATTTACTGTCGGTTACCCTGATAAAACTACAAGCCCAATAACCACCTACGGTACAGTAAAAGGTATGTTTCCAATGGATGACAGTGTAGTAATACGCGCAAGCAGCTCGTTTCGACTTGGTGCTAGCGGTGGTGGTGCATTTAATGATGCAGGTAAACTTATAGGTATTATTACGCTAAAAAGTAAAGGTAACGATGCATATTATTACTACATGCCTGTTGAATGGGTACAGTCGCTCATGCAAAATCGCAGTCAATCTTTTGATGTAAAAATCCAAAAACCATTTTGGGCATCGTCAGAAAAAGAGCGGCCCTATTTCATGCGTGTTGTGCACCCCTTTCAGAATAAAGATTGGGACAATCTGTTAGCAATTGCTCAAGAATGGGTAGCTCGTGAGCCGAATACAGCTGAATCATGGTTTTATTTGGCTACTGCAGAGTTTGCAAAAGGCGACATTGGCAATGCTCACGCGCATTTTCAACAAGTGCTTACTTTAAACAAAAGTCATTTCGAAGCGACTGAATATCTATCAAAAATTTTGGTTAAACTGGTCGATATAAGGCTGGCATCTAACTGAATGCTCACATAAAACGCCCAAATCAAAAGCCCAAATCAAAAGTTAGGTTTACTTTGCTTCATCTTTTTATCTGCGTGCTGTGTATGATTGGTGTGATAGCGGTATTAAGCTGTTTAAGATGGCGGTAAAGTAAACGTGTTTCTAGCAAGTTCCAAACACGCAACATCGCTTCTATGGTGTCAAAAGGTTTGGTTAAAAAGTCTTTTGCACCAAGTGCAAGTGCTTTTCGTTTGGCAGCAACAGTGGCATCGGCAGTTAATACCAATACGGGTAAATATTCTTGTTTGGAAATATGCCGAGATAGCATTTCTAGCACAGCATAACCATCTAATTCTGGCATCATTAAATCAAGCAAGATTAAATCTGGCTGAAATGCAGTAAATAAATCTATAGCACGTGTGGAATCTGCTGTGCTAATCACATTGTGAAAACCCTCTCTGGCCAGCAAATCTTCCAGCAAACGCAGATTCGCGTCCGCATCATCAACGATAAGAATTTTTGCATTCAATAGGTCAGCTTCGTTCATGATTTTCTAGTTTAGATAACAACTCTCTAACTTTCTTATTAAACAAAGCAACATCAAGTGGTTTGGTTAGATAGCAATCTACACCTGCTGCTTCAGTACGTTTAATGGTTTCTGGCAATGCATCTGCACTTAATATCATAATAGGAATATGGGCAAATTGCGCATGTTTTTTAACATAGCTTACTAATAACTCACCAGAACCATCAGGCAAGTTAAGATCAATCAGTAGCAGCGATGGAGTCACATCTGACAGCACTTGCTTGGCATCTTTAATTGTTGCCACACAAAGAATGTGTAAATCTTTTTGACGCTTAATAATTGCCTCAACTAATGTACGATTACTTGCATTATCTTCCACATATAAAAGTGTATGCTTGTTTTGAAGTGTTTGTGATGCTGTTTCGATTTGTTGTTGATGATGTTTAGCCACGCTTTGGCTTGGTACAGAAGAGGGTATTTGTATCCAAAAAAGGCTTTTGTCGTCAGCTACATAAATCTCGCCATGCATGGCATGCATAATTTGTTTACACAGGGCTAATCCCAAGCCGGTTCCTTCAACTTTTGTGTGCTCTGCGCCAAGCCGATCAAATGGTGTAAATAGACGGGCTCTTAATGGTGCAGAAATACCGGACCCAACATCTAGCACCTCGACAACAACATTTTCTTGCTGTTGATACGCTTTTAAATAGACGGTAGAGCACACAAAAGTTGAAGGAACCGGCTTGGGATTAGCCCTGTGTAAACAAATTATGCATGCCATGCATGGCGAGATTTATGTAGCTGACGACAAAA
>JANNWI010000228.1:0-4087 GCA_031414715.1 Methylophilaceae bacterium
ATTTTGACTGTAACCGTTATTTCCTCCCCAATTAGGTGGTGGTCTAAATTCTTCACCTGCACCATGTTTGCCTAGATCATCATAAGCGGTACGTTTTTCCTTATCTTTTAATGTGGAATACGCTTCGCCAATTTCTTTAAATTTTTCTTCACCTTTTGGGTCTTTAGTGACATCTGGGTGATATTGATGGGCAAGCTTTTTATACGATTTTTTAATCTCGTCACTGGTTGCGGTGCGCGCAACGCCTAAAATCTCATAATAATCTTTAAATTTCATCTGGTTAAATTAGTGAGATACATAATTAATAAATGATAAAACATAGATATTTATACAGATTTCAACAAAAACATCTGTGCGCTAGCATACTTAATAGAAGTTACGCTTCTATATATGACTGGTTTTTAATGCGAAACCATTGTGATTTTATTACTTCTAAAACGATCAAAGTTATTAAGCTTGCAGCCATTGATATGGCAAATAAATGCCAGTGAAACTGCCCAAACTGAAATAACTGCCGTGCAGGTGCCCAAATTACTACTGTGGCTAGTACAGCACTGACACTGCACAATAAAATCCAAAGCGAGCGATTAGGTCTTATTAAAGCAGAATACAAAGATGCACTAAATGATCGATTAACTAAAATTAAGCCCATATCCATCATTACGAGCGATGTGAATACGAGCGTGCGACTATCGATCTCACTCAGTTTCATGCGTGTTGCAGTTAATAAAATCATAGCCAATATGCTTAAAACAACTAAGCCTTGAAGCACTGCCCATAAGACGTTTTTGCGCACAACTAGCGGGGTTTTAGGGTCTCGAGGAGGCCGTTGCATCACATTATTTTCTTCAGCTTCCGCTTCAAATACGACTGAGCATGCAGGGTCTATAATCATTTCTAAAAATGCGATATGAATTGGTGTGAGTATAAGCGGCAGCCCAAACAGTAGCGGCAAAATGGCCAAGCCAGCAATTGGAATATGTACGGCAATAATGTATTCAATGGCTTTACGCAGGTTGTCGTAAATGCGCCTGCCTAATCTAACGGTTTTAACAATTGAGCCAAAATCGTCATCCAGCAATACAATGTGAGATGCCTCGCGTGCAACATCGGTACCGCGCCCACCCATTGCAATGCCAATATTGGCGGCCTTAATGGCAGGCGCATCATTGACGCCATCACCTGTCATGGCGACAATTTCACCCTGTTTTTTAAGCAAATGCACAAGTCGTAATTTTTGATTTGGCCTAATACGCGCAAATATTGAAGTGGTTTTTAAAGCAATCACCAATGCGTCGTCTGTCATGGTTTCAATCGCATCGCCATTTAACACATTAGTGACATCTAAGCCTGCTTGCTGGCCAATCGCACGCGCTGTCGTTGGATAATCACCAGTAATCATAACGACTTTAATGCCTGCAGCACGACATTCTGCAACTGCAGCAGGTACGTTGGCACGTAATGGGTCGGCAAAGCCAATTAAGCCCACGTATTCAAATCTAAAATCATGTAGTGATTCTGGTAGTGCTTTTAATTGCGCGGCATTGATTGTGGATTGTGCAACACCTAACACGCGAATGCCGTTTTGGGCGAGAGCTTCGGCTTGTTTTTGTATGCTTATTAACTGGTTTGCAGGTAAATGACAAAGCTCTGCAATGGTTTCTAGTGCGCCTTTGGCGTAAGCATTTGTATTGCTATTGGCATCAGTCAATACATTAGCCACTGCAAAACAATCTGGTCTAAGTCCATAAGCGCGAATGGGTTTGTAACTATCGAAACTGCTAGCATTTGTAATAGTTTGCGTTTCTGACAGTTTACGGATGGCAATATCCATTGGGTCACTTGGCTGTTGCGCACAAGCAAACAATGCAGTTTTTAGTACAACTTGAATACTTGGTGTGATGACTAAATCGTTGGCTTGCGCCCACGTTTCATTTTCAGTCTGAATAGCAACAACTGTCATTTTATTTTCAGTTAAAGTGCCTGTTTTATCAGTGCATAATACTGTAACGGCACCAAGAGACTCAATGGCAGAAGCGCGCCTGGTAAGCACTCGTACTTTGGATATACGCCATGCACCCATGGCCATAAACACTGCCATCACCAGCGGAAACTCTTCAGGTAATAAAGACATGCCAAGTGCGATGCCGCTTAGCATTGCCTCAAGCCAAGAGCCACGCAATAGTCCATAAAGCACAACAGCCACCAAGCCTGCAATAGCACCAATAATGGTGAAGTTTCGTACTAAGCCGCCCAGTTGTTTTTGTAAGTGCGGTTGTTGGCTATCAATGGTATTAAGTGCATTGCCTATTTTGCCCATTTCACTACGAATACCAGTGGCATGCGTTACTGCTAGCCCCGCACCACGTACAACTAAAGAACCCGCAAAGATATAAGGTGAGTCTTCACCACCAGGAGTTATTGCCGATTCATCGGTGACTGAGCTCTTAACTAAGACTTGCTGTGCCAATTTACGCACGGCTATCGATTCGCCTGTGAGCAATGATTCGTCTAGCAATAAATCATGCCCAGAAGTTAAGGTTGCATCTGCAGCGACTCGATCGCCTTCTGCAATCATCATTAAGTCCCCTATGACTACTTCGCGACCAGCAATCGATATTCTGTTGCCATCGCGTATCACCAACGCACGTGGGCTGGCTAAATTTCGCAATGCCTCTAAAACCCTTTCACTGCGTGATTCCTGCACGATTGTGATAGCGACAGATAGACAAGCGAATACTAATAAAAATAAAGCTTCCACACGGTCGCCAAGCAATAAATAAACGACGCCACCACCAATAAGTAGTGCAAACATGGGTTGCCGAATAATTTCAAACAATATGCGTAAAAAACTACGTTTTTTAGCGTTTGGCAATTCATTATAGCCATCCGTTTTAAGGCGCTGTGCGGCTGCTTTTGCAGTTAATCCAGCATTGTCCGTGACAACAGAAGTAGGATTAATATTAAGATTTTCTTGGTTAAGTGGCATATCCAGTTTTGGTTAAATTAAACAATTTACCATCTTAAAAATATTGAATTTTAGTATTCGTTAAACGCGAAAAAAATTCTGTGCGTTGGCATACATAAGAAAATCAGTAGCTGAATACTTTAAGTTCGTTAAAACATGATATTGGATAAATGCATATTAACGCGGACAAACGCACTTAATACCGTCATTTAAAGCTTACCTCAACACTATTCAGGCTGTTTTCTATTAATATTTGTAGCATTAAAGTGCGCTAGCGCACGGACAAGCAATCATTAAATTTGAATACTATGAAATTAAGATATTGGAGATGGTAATGCTTAACCAAATGGAGACTGAATACTTAAGGACTTGTAACGATTGTGCAGCCGCTTGCCTGCAGTGCGCAACATTATGTTTAAAAGAAGCTGATCCAAAGCCAATGGTGAGCTGCATTTTATTAGATATGGAATGTGCTGATATGTGTCGACATACTGCACAAGCCATTGCCAGAGGTGATGCACATTTACATGCGATTAGTTTGTTATGTGCTGAAATTTGCGAAAAATGTGCGGCTGAATGTGGCAAACATGACATGCCACAATGCCAGCATTGTGCTGAAACTTGCAAACGTTGCGCTGTTGCTTGCCGTAGCATGACACAGTGATGATGACTTTGTTTATATAAAGAGAGAAAAACATGCAAACAGAAACATTACACACAGAAATTTTACAGGTAACAGGTATGACTTGTGGGGGGTGCGTCAATATGTTGACTAGGGCGCTTGTAGCGATTGATGGGGTACATGACGTGCAAGTGTCGTTAGCCTTAGCAGAGGCAACAGTGCTGTACGATGAGCAATTTACCTCGCCCGATAAATTAAAACTAGCCGTGCACCAAGCTGGTTACGGCATTAAAGATGCGATGACTGATGACAACTTTAAAGTAAGAGGCTGTTGTTGCTAAAATAAATGGCTAATATTAGTCAGTGATGAAATCTATATAGTAGGTACTATCTGACATTATAATCAGTGTGCTGACTATAAAAAAAGTGGCCAGTAACTATCATTATGTAATCTCTGAAAAAGAGGTGCATCATGAACATGGTCTCACAACTACCAA
>JANNWI010000229.1:0-4996 GCA_031414715.1 Methylophilaceae bacterium
CGTAAATATGGCCTGGAATGCTAAGCAGCACAAACACTAGCATTTGACTAATACCGTAATTGCCTTGACCAAGACTATCTAATTCTTGAATTAAATCAAAAAATGAAAACATAGCAAGTAAGCCCAGCATCATCATGAATATATTGATGCTGGTTTCTTGCCAAAAATATCGTTTAAAAATCTGCATGATGAGTTATGTGCTTTTTTTATTACTAGGCCATAGATTAGCAATCAATTTTGCAAAGCCAAAATTTGGTACAAGTGGCAGCAAATGGTTGCGCCGATAAAACATATAAAACACTAATACTGCAAAAAATGCGTGTACAGGCCATAAACCGATGCTTGCACTAAGCCTTCCTTGCGTCACCCAGGCTTGAAAAATACTCAAAATATTGTTGTAAATGACATAAATCACCAATGCAAAAATCAAGTTAAGTGAGCGTCCCGCACGTGGATCAACAAAACTGAGTGGAATGGCTAGCAGCACCAACAGTAGCGCAGACACAGGAATCGCTAAGCGCCATTGCAGCTCGGCTTTATCTGCAGAGGACGTTGTATTTAATAGTTCTTGAGTCGATTTTGCATTGGTATCATCAGGCGCGCGCGCAACCTCTTTGGTCTCAACACGAATAGCATAGCGTTCAAACTCGGTGGTAGAAACCTCGGCCGAATTCGGTTTGGCCTCATAACGGCGGCCTTTTTCCATCACTAAAAAGTCATCACCGTTTTCTGCTTTTTCACGGCTGCCTTGGCTGGCTACTATCACGCCAGTTTTTTTGTGCTGGGTACTTTGCACAAAAATATTTTTAACCACTTTGCCTAACTCATCAAAACTTTCTATAAAGTAGATGCGTTCGCCATTGTTAGATTCTTTAAACACGCCTGGGTTAATAGAAGATAAGTCATCGCGACTTTTAAGCTGTACACGATAGTCCTCAACTTTTTCCACCGCCCATGGCATAACTAAAAAACTTAGCATAGAAATCACCACAATCACTGGGGCGGCGAAAGTCAAAATGGGTTTCACCCAGTTATTTAGGCCAAGACCTGAACTAAACCAGACTACCATTTCAGAATCGCGGTGCCAACGCGTCAGCGTAAGCAACACGGCTAGAAATAATGTCAACGATAATATCATTGGCATGTAGCGTACCATGCTAAATCCCAGCAAAGTGTTAATAGCGTCATTAGGCAAAATGCCTTTGGCGGCCAAGCGAATTAGATTGCCTGCGCGCTGTGCGATGATAATGCCAACTAAAATGACAAATACGCCGCCAGCAGTGCTGATAAGCTCATGTGAAAGTGATTTTTTAAATATATTCAATGTGCTGCATGCAATTCTGTATTCAACTCTATGTTCAATTAAGTCATTTCAAATGCGATTATGTCGTTATTAATGATTATGTTTGTTGAATTTTGCGCTTTGATTTCGTGTCGAAACGCTACATAATTACTCATTAATTGATTCAGTTTAAATAATAAAGGATTTAACAATGGAATTTAGCATAAAAAATGGTAATCCAGAAAAACAACGCCACGATTGTATTATTGTAGGCGTATTTGAGGGTCGCAAGTTAAGCGAAGCAGCAAAAAATATAGATGATGCTGCTAACAAGGCAATTAGTAGTATATTAAAAAATGGCGATTTAGAAGGCAAGTTGGGCGCTAGTTTATTGCTGCACGCGGTAGCTGGCGTAGCGGCAACGCGTACTTTGCTGGTAGGTCTAGGCAAGCAAGCCGAGTTTGGTGAAAAGCAATATCGCCTAGCAGTACGTGCTGCTGTAAAAGCGCTGCCAAAGGGCGTGACCAACGCCGGCATGTTTTTAGCAGATTTAGCGATTAAGAAATCAGACATTCATAATAAAGTCGCGCAATTGGTTGAGGTAGTGATGGACGCGACTTATCAAGTGAATGCAATTAAACAGAAAAAAGCCGAGCCCTTACCTTTAGAAAAAATGGCTATTTTTGTTGACAAAATAGATTCAGCACAAGCTGAAGCAGGCCTTAAACATGGCTTAGCCATTGCCGCAGGCGTAAGTTTGGCCAAAGATTTAGGCAACTTGCCGCCCAATGTTTGTACGCCAACTTATTTGGGCAAGCAAGCCAAAGCACTGGCAAAAACTTATGGCTTTAAAGTGGAAGTGTTAGAAAAAGATGAGATTGAAAAACTAGGCATGGGCTCGTTTTTGGGTGTGGCGCAAGGTAGCGTAGAGCCACCACGCTTTATTGTACTGCAACATTTAAAAGGCGATAAAAAACAAAAACCAACCGTTTTAGTGGGCAAAGGTATTACTTTTGATACGGGTGGCATTTCGCTAAAACCAGGTGGCGACATGGATGAGATGAAATACGACATGTGTGGCGCAGCCAGTGTTTTAGGCACATTCAAGGCGATTGGTGAAATGAATTTAGCCATTAATGCGGTGGGTTTGATTGCTGCCTGCGAAAATATGCCAGACGCGGGCGCCATTAAACCAGGCGATATTTTGACTAGCATGGCAGGCTTGACGATTGAGGTGTTGAATACCGATGCAGAAGGCCGCTTAATTTTGTGTGACGCGCTAACCTATGCTGAGCGTTTTGAGCCAAGTGCGGTGGTCGATATTGCCACGCTAACTGGCGCGTGCGTGATTGCATTGGGGCATCATCCAAGTGGCTTATTTAGCAACAAAGATGCGCTGGCACATGAATTATTAGCGGCTGGCGAGGCTGCGCATGATCGCGCATGGCACATGCCGTTGTGGGAAGAGTTTCAAACACAGCTTGATAGCAACTTTGCTGATATGGCTAATATTGGCGGTCGCGCTGGTGGCAGCATTACGGCGGCTTGTTTCTTATCGCGCTTTGCCAAAAAATACGATTGGGCGCACTTAGATATTGCTGGCACGGCTTGGAAGAGTGGTAAAGAAAAAGGCGGCACGGGTCGCCCTGTGCCATTATTAACGACATTTTTGGTGAACCGCGCCAACAGTAATAAAAACTGAAAGTCGTCATGACGCGTATTGATTTTTATTTTAATGTGAGCAACAAGTCGAAATTATTGGTTGAGCTGGTGCATGGCGCACTAAATAAGCGCCGCCTAGTGACTATTGTTGCAGACGACGCATTAAAAGCAAATGAGATAAGTATCAGTTTGTGGCAACATGAACCGACAAGTTTTATGCCGAACGCGCTAGCAACTGACGCAGTAGCCGCACAATCCTCAGTGGTGATTCATTGGCAAGAAGAAGCCTTACTGCAAGATGACATGCTCATTAACTTGACGCAAACTGAGCCGAGTTTTTTTAGTCGTTTTACACACTTGGTTGAGCTGGTGAGCGATGAAGAAGAAGATAAGGTAACAGCGCGTGCGCGTTATAAGTTTTATCGCGATAGAGGCTATGAAATTAAAAATATTAACTATGCACAACCTTAAACAGAGGTCTGTTTTGAATAGAGATTACCGTGGCAGATAAAAAAATTCCATTATTGACTGAAGTCTATCAACCCAAAGCGATGGATATGGCTGAGGTTGAACAAAAACCAAGACGCGACGATGCGACGCTGATTACACCAGAATTGATAGCACGTATTGCTGCGCACATTAAACCAAGATTAGAGGCTGATCTTGCCAAAACGGTGACGGAAAACGTGCGGCAAGCGCTGAAAGCAGAAATTATACATGCGCTGCAAGACGAGGTAATCAACACGCAAGCCAGTATAGAGGCGCGCACAGTGGACTTTGTTGATAAAACCAAGGCAGATTTAAAAACTGAACTGCCGCGCATGTACCAAGCCAGCGCAGACACTGTATTTAGTAGCCTAGCGCAAAAGCTTGATACTTTACAAACGGACGCGCATTCAGTTTATGGTGGTCTTGAGCAAAAAATTGCCGAGCTGCAAACGAATGCGGTATCAAATGCCGATGTGATGTTAGCGGAAGGCTTGCAAGCGGCTGTACAGAAGGCTAGCACACAAATTGACATGCATATAGAAGCGCTGCAAGCTGAAGCAAGTGCGCGCATGTTGACCGAAATGAATGCAGAGATGAGTGCGTTTCAGTCACAGTCGATTAGCCAACATCAAGCACAATTGGGGCAAGAGTTCACGGCTGCTTTTCAAGCGTTTAATCAAAATGTGCATACAGATTTACAAGCGCAAGCGCGTGCCATACAGGCGGATGCATTAAGTGAAATGCGCGCTAATTTTATTGCTGCCATGCCCGATATTTATACCGGCGCAGTGGCCGAACAACAAGAGGCAATTACCCAAGAAATCAGCCAACAGCTGACAGGTGAGTTGCAAGCTTTTCAGGCGAAATCACTTAATCAGCACATAGCCCAATTGAAAGAAACGCTCACGGGCACATTCAATGTACTCAATGAAGAGGCTAAACAAGATATAAAAACGCAAATGAATATGATTCAGGCAGATATTCTGACGCAAATGCGCAGCACCATTAATGAAGCTATTCCCAGTATTTATGAAGCAGCAGCGGATGAAGTGAAAGCTAAATTTGCCGATGAGATGACTGCGCAAACTTTGCAAGTGCGCGATAGTTTTTTAGCCACTGTAAACGCAGATTTGCCAGCAGTACAAGAGGTGTTGCGAGAGAATATTCAACATATGCTGGCTACATTGTTGCCAGTTTTAGAGAGCGATTTGCGCAATCAGCTGACAAGCGAGCTACAAGATTTATTGCTTAAAGTTAAGTTTGTACTGCCGAAATAAACTGAGCCTAAATCAAAATTAAACCCAAATCAATTAAACCTAAGTAAGCTAAACCTTAATCAGCGCTTGGTAAGCTTCTGCAGTTAAAAAGTGGCCAGTGTCTTTGTCGTCAGTCGGCTTACACTTGAATATCCATGCCGCATACGGCTTATCGTTAATGCCTTCTGGCGCGGCTAATAAAGCCTCATTAATTTCAGTCACCACGCCGTTCATTGGAGCATGCAGGTCAGAACCCGTTTTAACAGATTCCACTATGCCACAGGGTGTTGCATTGACTAATGCGGCG
>JANNWI010000230.1:0-4426 GCA_031414715.1 Methylophilaceae bacterium
AGCACCGCTTTTTGGTGCACACATAGTTTTTGCCAAGAGGGGAATTGAGTTAGTGTTGTCATTTATTTATATTTTTTAATTTAAATCATTTGAAACAGTATTTTATTGTAACAATTTAAAGTGATTTATTATAGTTTTATAATGATACCAGCCAATGGTGGCAAGGTAATCAACAGCGATTGATTAAAGTTCATCCAAGCCACGTTTTCGCTTTGCAAGCCTGAACCGTTGCCTTGATTGCTGCCACCATAAAAAGCAGAATCGCTATTAAACACCTCTGTATATTGCCCTGCTTGTGGCACACCGATTCTATAATTATGGCGCAACACAGGCGTAAAATTCAACACTATTATAGCAAAAGAATCGTCTAGCCCACGTCGAATGAAGCTAACAATGGATTGGTCTGAGTCGTGGCAATCTATCCAGCTAAAACCTCGCACGTCAAAATCGAGTTGGTGTAAGCAATTAAGTTTACTGTAAAGGTGGTTTAAATCGCGGGTGGCTCGCTGTATACCAATATGTGCTTCATGTTCAAGTAAGTGCCAATCTAGGCTACGATTCACGTTCCACTCTAAGCCCTGCGCAATTTCGTTGCCCATAAAATTGAGTTTTTTACCTGGGCTAGTCATTTGTAATGTCATCAGCAAGCGCAAGTTAGCAAATTTTTGCCAAGCATCGCCAGGCATTTTGCCTATCATTGAACCTTTACCATGCACCACTTCGTCGTGCGAAAATGGCAGCACAAAGTTTTCGCTATACGCATACAGTTGGCCAAATGTCAGCTTATCGTGATGATATTTGCGGTGCACGGGATCTTGCTCAATATAGGCTAAATTATCATTCATCCAGCCCATGTTCCATTTCATACTAAAGCCAAGACCACCCAAGTGCACAGGCCGCGATACGGCTGGCCAAGCGGTCGATTCTTCGGCAATTGTTAATGCACCAGGAAAGTCTTGATGCACCACCATATTAAGCTGCTTTAAAAAGTCGATCGCTTCTAAATTCTCGCGACCACCGTATTTATTAGGAATCCACTCATCGGCTTTGCGTGAGTAATCTAAGTACAGCATCGACGCCACTGCATCAACACGTAAACCATCTATATGAAATTCATTCAACCAAAAGTAAGCACTAGAGATTAAGAAATTACGTACCTCATTGCGGCCATAATTAAAAATCAGCGTGCCCCAGTCTTGGTGCTCACCAATGCGCGGATCTTCATGTTCGTACAAAGCGGTGCCGTCAAAGCGCGCTAGCGCCCAATCATCTTTGGGGAAATGCCCAGGAACCCAATCCAGAATGACGCCGATATTCGCTTGGTGGCAAGCATCGATTAAAAATTTTAAATCATCAGGTGCGCCAAATCGGTTGCTAGTGGCAAAATAGCCTGTGGTTTGATAACCCCACGATTCATTCAGGGGATGTTCGGTAATTGGCAATAGCTCAATATGTGTATAACCCATATCAACCAAGTAGGGCACTAACTCTGCCGCTAGCTCACGATAACTCATGAGTTGGTTGCCACTTTTGCGCCGCCATGAGCCGACGTGCAACTCATAACAGTTAAAAGCTGCATGCAACCAATCGTGACTAGCGCGGCTTTTTAACCAAGCGGCATCTTGCCATTTGTATTGGCTGGGCGGGCTAATTTTGGCGGCAGTGCCAGGGCGCAATTCAAACTCGCGCGCAAATGGGTCGGTTTTAGTGAGTATGGCTTGGCTGTGACGATTGCGAATTTCAAATTTATACAGCGTTGCAGCGTCCAAATGCGGAATAAACAACTCCCAAACGCCAGTGCTGCCCCGCACGCGCATTGGGTTTACGCGGCCATCCCACTGATTAAAGTTACCCACCACACTAACGCGTTCAGCATTGGGCGCCCATACGGCAAAGCGCGTGCCTGTAACACCCTGATGCGTGATTAAGTGCGAGCCAAATGTGTTGTAAGCTTGATTTAGATTGCCTTCACCAAATAAATGTAGTTCGTCATCACTTAATATAGGGGTAAAACTATAGGCATCTGTTACTTCATGTGTTTGGCCATGCGCCTCTATTTTAAGCAGGCAGGGCGATTTAGGTTCAGTTTTGCCTTGCCATTCGTATAAGCCCGCAGCATTAATGCGTTCGCATTCTGCCCACTTAGTGCCAACTTTTAAGCTTACCTTTTCGGCATAAGGCAAAAATGCGCGAAATACATAATGGCTAGCTTGTAAATGCAAGCCTAAATAAGCAAATGCATCGTGATGTTTGGCGCCTAAGATTAAATCTAAGTCGACTAAACGTGAGTTGACCTTTGGCGTTTTCTGAGTGGGCTTTTTAATAGCTACTGTCATTGAATATTTTCACTAAATATTAATTATATGTCTTAGATTATAACGCGATAATCGGCTTATAATATGATTAGTTGTTAGCAATTGGCTTAAATTGATGCACAGTTGAGGTCATCAATCCAACCGCATATTAGAGAATGGAGTGTAAAGTATGGCGCACGATGCAAACTCAACACGTTTTATTAGCAATCTCACCAAAAATTCAATCGCGCTTATTTTGGCAGGTGGCCGCGGCAGCCGTTTAAAAGATTTAACCAGTCAGCGTGCCAAACCGGCTGTACCGTTTGGCGGCAAATTCCGTATCATCGATTTCCCATTATCTAACTGCATTAACTCGGGCATACGCCGTGTTGGCGTGGTCACACAATATAAATCACATAGTTTAATGCGACATATACAGCGCGGCTGGGGCTATTTGCGTGGTGAATTTAATGAGTATGTCGAGTTGCTGCCGGCCTCACAACAACGCGATACCGAAGATTGGTATAAAGGTACTGCGGATGCGGTATTTCAAAACTTGGATATCTTGAACGGTAGTCGAGCCGAGTTTGTCATTATTTTGGCTGGTGACCATATTTACAAAATGGATTATGGTCAAATGCTAGCCTGCCATGTACGTAATAATGCTGATATGACAGTGGCGTGCATTAATGTGCCACTAGAAGAAGCCAAGGGTTTTGGTGTAATGGCAGTGGATGGCGAAGATAGAATCATTGAGTTTGCCGAGAAACCCACCAACCCAAAACACATGCCAGGCGACGAAACGCAGGCTTTGGCCAGTATGGGCATTTATGTATTTAATGCAGGTTTCTTGTATGACCAGCTGAAACGTGATGCGGAAGATGTGAACTCTACGCATGACTTTGGTGGCGATATTATTCCTTATCTTATCTCACGTGCTCGCGTTTACGCACATCGATTTGCCGATAGCTGTGTGGGTGCTAGAAACGGTTTTCATTATTGGCGCGATGTGGGAACCGTGGATGCTTATTGGCAAGCCAATATGGAGCTAACACGCGTCATTCCAGAACTGAATATGTACGATAATTTATGGCCAATTTGGACTTATCAAGAGCAATTGCCGCCCGCAAAGTTTGTGTTTAACGATGAGGATAGAATGGGTAAAGCTACCGACTCGTTGGTATCTGGCGGCTGCTTAATTAGTGGGTCGTGCGTGACAAGCTCCGTACTATTCTCTAATGTACGTGTGCACAGTTATTGCGACATTGAAGGTGCTGTCATTTTACCAAATGTGGTGGTGAACCGCCACGTCAAGCTTAAAAATGTGGTGATTGATAAAGGCGTACATGTGCCAGAAGGCATAGAAATTGGCTTTGATCCAGTAGCCGATAAAAAACGTTTTTATGTGTCCGAAAAAGGTACTGTATTAGTCACGCGTGAAATGCTTGGGTAATTTGGCCAATCAGTTACAGCAATATGCAATAAAGCCACAAAAGCTAGAAGAATTTCTGCTGTAAATCTTAATTAACACTTATTTAATATTATTCAATGAACACCACCCCAGCGCCAGCTAAACTTTTAATTAACCTCTATTGGCATATGCACCAACCCGATTATCGTGATTTGATTACGGGCGAGTACGTTTTGCCATGGACTTATTTGCATGCCATTAAAGATTATTCTGATATGGCGCATCACCTAGAAGTCAATGTTAAAGCTCGCGTCACATTTAACTTCGTGCCTATTTTGCTCGATCAGCTTGAAGATTATGTAGCGCAATTTGATAACGGTAAAATGAAAGACCCATTGCTACGTATGTTGGGTGCAGATAATTTAGATAACTTAACGGCAGAAAATTGTGAGCTGATTATTGAGAGTTGCTTTAAAAGTCACCATGAGAAAATGTTGTCACCTTTTGCAGAATACCAGCGCTTATATCATCTTTATCAGGTAGCCAGTCAAGGTGGCGATGATCTCAATTTACAATACTTCTCGGCACAATATAAAGCTGATTTGCTGGTGTGGTACCACTTGGCATGGATGGGTGAAAGTATTAAGCGTGGCAATAAATTGGTGCAATCGCTTATTGCGAAAGGCAGCCACTTTAGTGTAAACGATCGTCAGGATTTATT
>JANNWI010000231.1:0-7060 GCA_031414715.1 Methylophilaceae bacterium
CTTGGTGGCGTATTCCAGAAAACAAGAAGGATGACGACAACCCCGATATTGAAAAATATATGGGCTATGGCGATGTGACTTTAAGGTGGGAGACAGAAAATCGTAATACTGCGGTATCTTTATTGCTGCGTAACAATTTACGCTCAGACAATAAGGGCTTTGCCCAAATTGATTTGCAACAGAGGGTGTTTAATAATCCTTATCTTAAACTGCATTTGCTAGCATCTACTGGTTATGGTGAAACTTTATTAGATTATAACCCAACGCAGACTGTACTGGGTTTTGGTATTTCGCGAGGAGAGTAGTTGCTGGCTGATTAATTATGAGTGAGTAATCTTTGGTTAAAACTTGTTTGTTAAAGTAGCGGTTTTGAATAAAATGCTGTCATGACTAATCAAACGCTGTTAACCCGCAGTTTGCAATCGGTGTGGCACCCGTGCACGCAGATGAAACAACATGAATCGCATCCGCTGATTCCCATTGCGCGAGGCGATGGCGTGTGGCTTTACGATGCCAATGGGAAGCGCTATTTAGACGGTGTAAGCAGTTGGTGGGTGAATTTGTTTGGCCATAACAACACAGCCATCAAAGATGCAATTAAGCAGCAGCTGGACACATTAGAACATGTCATGCTGGCAGGCTTTACCCATGAGCCTGTGGTGCAGTTATCTGAAAAACTAGGCAAACTCACGGGGCTTGGACATGCATTTTATGCCAGTGACGGCGCTAGTGCGGTGGAGATTGCGCTGAAGATGAGTTTTCATTATTGGCGCAATAGTGGGCAAAGTAATAAGACTAAATTCATTAGCCTGCAAAACAGCTACCATGGCGAAACGCTAGGTGCGCTAGGCGTGACTGATGTGGCGATTTTTAAAGACACCTACGCGCCGTTATTAATGCAAAGTGCACAAATGCCCAGCCCTGATTTTAGGTTGGCAGAAGCTGGTGAGGGCGAAGAAGCGTATGCCTTGCGTTGCGCGGAAGCTTTGGAGCAATATGTGAGTGAGCATTCACATGAGTTGGCCGCTTTTATTATAGAGCCGCTGGTGCAATGCGCTGCAGGCATGGCGATGTATCATCCTGTGTATTTACGGCGCGCCAGAGAGATTTGTACCAAATATAAAGTACACCTAATTGCAGATGAAATTGCCGTTGGGTTTGGCCGCACAGGGTCGATGTTTGCTAGCTATGTTGATTGCGATCAAGATTGCGATATGAAAAATTGTATGAAAAAACAAGATTGTCGCCCTGATTTTATGTGTTTATCTAAAGGTATTACTGGCGGTTATTTGCCGCTTTCTGTGGTGATGACTAAAGATGAAATTTACCAAGCATTTTATGACGATAAAGCAAGTAAAGGTTTTTTGCACAGTCATAGCTATACCGGCAACCCGCTGGCATGCAGCGCCGCGTTGGCGACTTTAAGCATTTTTGAAACAGATGATATTGTGCAAAAAAATCGCGCAATCTCAGATTTTATTTGGCAGCATATGCAGGCTTTGCTTGATACGCACAAACAAGATTTACCGATTGCGCATTTAAGAAGACCTAATTCAAATCACTCAGGCATGATTTTCGCGTTTGACGTGCAAACTAAAAACCCAAATTTTTCGCGCGATTGTTATGTAGCTGCGCTAGATAATGGCTTGCTGATTCGGCCAATTGGCAACACGGTTTATTTAATGCCGCCATATACGATTTCGCACGAGGAGACGCAGCATGCCCTGCAAGCTAGTATCCATGCGGTCTCCAGAGCCGTTAAATAAAGATATGCAATAATGCTGTTTAAATTGATACATCAATTATTATTCGTGTGGATGCTGGCAAGCTTAAGCTTTTCAGCGCAAGCTGAGCTTCCCGCAACAGTTGCCGATGCGCTTAAATATGCGGGTATTGCGCAAAATAACCTGGCGATTTATGTGCAGGCGGTCGATACACCCAGCCCAATATTGACGCACAACAGCAGCAAAAGTCACAATCCTGCTTCGGTGATGAAGTTGGTGACAACTTATGCAGCGCTGGACTTACTAACGCCGACTTATCGCTGGAAAACTGAAATTTATCGCGACGGTAGTGTGAGTAATGGCGTGCTGAATGGCAATTTAATCATTAAAGGTTATGGCGACCCAAGCTTTAAAGCACAAGATTTTTGGCGCTTGTTAATGAGTTTGCAGCAAGCAGGCATTAAAAATATTAGTGGTGATTTGATAATTGATAAAAGTGTTTTTGCTAAAAATGTCAGCAATCGCAAAACCTTTGATAATGAGACATGGCGCGCCTATAACGCCGAGCCCAGCGCGTTTTTGGTGAATGGGCGCAATACCAGTTTCAAGCTCACCGCCACTGAAAATACTGTGAATATTAACCAAGAGTTTGCACTGAGCGAAGTGCAAATTGTTAACAGAATGACGCTAAGTCAAAGCGCATGCGGCGCTTGGCGCAACAACATGGCTTATAGCGTTAAGCCATCTGGCAATCGCGCAACGGTGACTTTTAGTGGAACATTTTCGCCAGATTGCGGTGAAAAATATTTAGAGTTAAGTGTTTTTGATGATGAAAAATATGCGTTCTTTAGCTTCAAAAAACTGTGGAAAGAATTAGGCGGCAGCTTTAATGGCCAACTTAACATACAAGAAAGCATGCCTTTTAGCGCGGTGAAAGTGATTGAGCAATTATCAGATCCACTTGGCTATGTAGTGCGCGATATTAATAAATGGAGCAACAATTTAATGGCGCGGCAACTATTGCTAACCATCGCAGCGGAGAAAGAAAGTGCGCCCGCCACAGAGGCCAAAGGCGCCGCTGCCATTAACAGTTGGCTGCGCGGTAAAGGCATGACTTTTAACGAACTGGTGATAGAAAATGGTTCGGGTTTATCACGTATCGAGCGCATTAGTGCAGAGCATTTAGGCCAAATGTTAATGGCGGCCTACCACAGCGCGGTGATGCCAGAGCTAATGGCTTCGCTGCCGATATTATCTAAAGATGGCACAGTGATGGGGCGTTTAAAAGATAGCCAGAGCAATGGCCGTGCGCATTTAAAAACTGGTTCACTAGATGGTGTGGGCGCAATTGCGGGATATGTGCTAGA
This sequence comes from Methylophilaceae bacterium, assembly GCA_031414715.1. Classification (GTDB taxonomy): domain Bacteria; phylum Pseudomonadota; class Gammaproteobacteria; order Burkholderiales; family Methylophilaceae; genus Methylotenera_A. Next base: position 3,092 of record JANNWI010000231.1, read on the forward strand.
TGCGAACAATCATCGCCATGTGATGGTGATGATAATAAACCATGCTAATGCGGGCGCTAGTAAAAATGCACAAGATGCGTTGATCGAATGGGTGCATCGGCAACCTTAAGCACTGCGAACTTGTTAGTTTTTGCAGTATCATACCGCTTATGTTTACAAAAAAGGTTATCCATGAAATCACTGAATATGTTGCTGGCCAGTGCATTGGCTTTAGCGCTAAATGCTTGCCAAGCTGAATCTACCTCAAGTACCACTAATACATTACCACAGGAAAAAACTGCAATGAGCGCAAATGCTACAGAAGCCAATACTACTAAACTACAGAAAATAGATACATTACCAGGCACTGGCCGCGAAGCCGAGCCAGGTTTTAATGTTAGTGTGCATTACACGGGCTGGTTGTATGATGAAAAAGCAGAAGGCTTTAAGGGCAAAAAGTTTGACAGTAGTGTTGATAGAAAAGAGCCATTTGAGTTTGCGCTTGGCGCAGGCCAAGTGATTCAAGGCTGGGATGAAGGCTTTGCTGGCATGAAAATAGGCGGTAAACGTACCTTGATTATTCCACCAGAAATGGGCTATGGCGCGCGCGGTGCGGGTGGTGTGATTCCGCCAAATGCCACACTCATTTTCGACGTCGAACTACTGGACGTAAAATAAAAATGCCAGCTTCGTCGCCATACGTTGTTGCTTACAAAAAATAACGCCTAGCATATACCCCATATACGACGACCTTATTTTTTGTTCGCGCCTAGTCTGGCTTAAAAGCTGATATTTTTAGAAAGAATTTATGCAGGTAAAAATTAAATGGATAGATGGCGTTTCGTTTGTTGGCGAATCTGAAACTGGTCATGCCGTAGTATTGGACGGCGCGCCAGAAAATGGTGGCCGTAACATTGGCATGCGGCCGATGGAAATGCTGCTAATTGGTATGGGCGCTTGCACCTCATTTGACGTAGTGACCATTTTAAAAAAAGCACGGCAGCCGATTGTGGATTGCGTGGCGGAAATTGAAGCAGAGCGCGCAGACGAGATACCCAAAGTGTTCACCAAAATTCATGTGCATTTTGTAATTACTGGTGATAACTTAAATGAAACGCAAGTAGAGCGTGCGGTTAAATTGTCAGCAGAAAAATATTGCTCGGCAAGTATTATGCTCAGTAAAAGCGTAGAAATTACGCATGACTTTGTTATTAAAAGTTTGGCCGAGAAAATTTAATGGCTCTGCAAGCCAACAACCATAAGCTTTTCAGAGCATCGAAATAATGACTGATAAAATTTCTATTTTAAATAAAGTAAAACCAACTGGTATGCTGGGCATACGCCATGTGGCGTTATTTGTGAAAGATTTGGAAACTTGTGTGGATTTTTACACGCGCATTATGGGTATGCGTATTGAGTGGCAACCCGATGCAGATAATGTATATTTAACTAACGAGGGTGACGTGTTTGCGCTACATCGTGTAGATTACACGCCGCAAGCGCAGCAGCGATTAGACCATATTGGTTTTGTGCTTAAAACGCCATTCGACGTGGATAATTGGTATGCATATTTTGTAACATGCGGTGTGAAAATTACTGAAGCACCAAAAACACATAGAGACGGCTCGCGCGGGTTTTATTGCTTGGATGCGGTAGGGCATTTATTGGAGCTGATTTATCATCCACCGATTTCAGGTGAACATTCTAACAAGCTTACTGAGTAACTATTTTCATTGTCAGCGGCGCTTCGTTTTCAAGCACGTTAATTAATCGATCTACATTAGGGTGCTTGCCAGGGCAATTTTCTGCATCTTCAGTGTGTTCAGCATACAATGCCAAGCCTTCTACTGCGGCATCTAGGGTAATGCCACCAAACATCTTATATAAGTGGTAAAACACTTTTACCGAACCTTGGCTGCCAGGTTTATTTTCAATGCTACCAGCAGGTTTGCCATCCTCAAAAAAAAGCTCTATACGGTGCACCTCGTCGGCGTTATCTAGCGTTAACAATACATCACTAAATTTTTGCATAAGCTAATTTAACATCCTAGATATAATAAGCCGTTTTGGTCATCAGTTTTGATGCAAGTTGCATACCCGCCTGAACTGGCGCTGGCAGTTCGCTAGCACCCAATTGAGTCGCCTCGGCCGCGTGCGCTGTTTCGTCCTGCTGCATCTGCGTAATAATGGTACGCGTTTTAACATCGGTTTCATCAAGCTCGGCTAAATGATTTTGCAAATGTACAGATACTTGTTTTTCGGTTTCTGCCAAAAAACCCAAGTTCCACTTTTCATTCAGGCTGCCAGCAATTGCGCCAAGCGTAAAGCTGCCAGCATACCACAGCGGATTCAACAGACTTTTGCGCCCACCCAGATCATTGATGCGTGCCTCACACCAAGCTAAGTGGTCGGTTTCTTCGGCGGCGGCATGTTGCAGCGCATGCACAATTTGTGGGTTTTTACTGGTAAGCGCTTGCCCACTATACAACGCTTGCGCGCACACTTCTCCCACATGATTAATGCGCATTAGTGCAGCCGCATGTTGCTTACTTTTATCGGTAAGTGCTGGCTCATCAATGCTGGCATCTGGGCGCGGTCTTGCCGCTACAGCCGCAGCAAATATGGTGCGCAATCCAGTGTCAAAGGTGTTAATAAGTTGGTCAATATGCATGTAATCAGTGTAATCTAAATTTGCCAGTAAGTGCCAGATTTGCTCGTTAATATTAAGTTGATTTGTATGAAGATTAAAATAAAAAAACCTACTTATTTGAATAAGTAGGTTTTAATAACACAGAACACATTTTAAAACGCAGCTGTTATTTGGCCGCTGGTTTAGCGTCGGCAGGCATGGCTGCTGCTTTGGCTTCTGCCACTTTTGGTTCTGGCATTTTTTGCACTGGTAAGCCTTTAAGCACATTCATGGCTTGTTGAAACTGAAAGTCGTCTTTGCTGGCAGGCTCAACTGGACCTTGAGTTTCTGCAAATTTTTTCTCATTTAACTTGGCTTTGGCTGCAGCTTCTTTGGCGGCATCTTTTGCTTTCATTGCCTCGGCAGCCTCTGCCGCATCTTTAGGATTAGATAAATGTTTGGCTAAATCAGCCTCGTGCATATTGTTCGATTGGTCGGTGCCATCTTCTACCGTAATATCTGGCACAATGCCTTTGGCTTGAATAGAGCGGCCGTTGGGCGTGAAATAACGCGCTGTGGTTAACTTAATTGCGCTGCCGTTGTTCATTGGTAGAATGGTTTGCACAGAGCCTTTACCAAAACTTTGTACACCCAAAATGGTGGCGCGTTTATGGTCTTGCAATGCCCCCGCAACAATCTCAGATGCTGATGCTGAACCAGAATTAATTAACACGACCATCGGCGTTTTTTTGTAAGATTCAGGCACATTTTTTAAATAGTCACCTTTACCTCTTCTTGCGTAGTCTAACGGGTTAGCGCTTAAACGCATTTTAGAATCTTGTACGCGGCCTTCGGTGTACACCACCAAATCATTTTTTGCTAAAAAAGCAGCTGATACGCCCACAGACGCATCTAACAAACCGCCTGGGTTGTTGCGCATATCAAGCACCAAGCCTTTAAATGGGCCTTTATTTTGCGCTTGCAGATTAATCAGAGCTTTGGCTAAATCTTCACCTGTGTGCTCTTGAAACTGTGTGATACGCACATAAGCGTAATCTTTCTCAATATATTTATTTTTAACGCTTTGGGTTTTAATAATGGCGCGCACTAAGGTAAAAGTGAGTGGTTTTGCCTCGCCTTTACGTAACACAGTTAACACGATTGGCGTATCTGGCTTGCCGCGCATTTTTTTTACCGCGTCGTTCAGCGTTAGGCCACGCACTTGCGTGTCGTCTAATTTGCTAATTAAATCGCCGCTTTTAAGACCAGCTTTATAGGCAGGGCTGTCTTCAATTGGCGTTACCACTTTTACCAAGCCTTCTTCCATCGCCACTTCTATGCCCAAGCCGCCAAACTCACCT
>JANNWI010000232.1:0-1950 GCA_031414715.1 Methylophilaceae bacterium
TGAAAAAGCGCTATTGTTGAATAGCGCTTAACCTATAGCCCGCTTTTTTAAACGCATTAATCAGGCCAATATCGCCAGCCAAATGCGAGGCACCTACGGCAATAAATATAGGTTTTTCGTTGGTGAGTGGTATGGCACGATCAGCCATTAATACGCTACGTTTATATAAAAGTTTATCCTTAATTTTTGCCCATAAATCGGCTGGCAACATACCTGCGGTAATTTTCTCATTCAGCGCAGTGATTTTATCAGAATCGCCTTGTAAGTATTCAGACATCAGGCTTTCAAAATCGGCCTCTTTTTGCTCTGGTGTGCGTTTTAATACTGCGCGCAACATTACCATTTGTTCGGCCATACTAAAGTCATCCATCACGCCAAAATGTTCTTTGGCCGTTTCTATGCCAACCACATTTTTGCCTAATTCTTCGGCTTTAGTCATGAGTAGATTATCTAGATTAAACGGCGTTTGCGGCTTGGGTAAATCAAACACCACCGCCATCAACCACGGTTTCATTTGCATGGCGGCACCCATGTGCATCACATGAAAATCTGCTAACTCGCGTACTTGATCAAACTCGGCTTCGGTTAATTGTGATGCCAAATTGCCCTCTTTAAGCAACATCACGCTGGGGTCATTGTTTTCACCCGCTTCCATCATGAAGGTATCGACACTTTTCATGGCAGTAAGCACATTTGGGCTAATATCGGCTACACGATTGTCATCGGTATGTATGGTGCCAAACAAATAACTCACCACGCCCTTTGGCGATTCTAGCTTCCAAAACAAACCTTTTTCGGTAGCTTGTGCAACATTTGCACACAACACAAAAACAGCTGTAACCGCACACAAAATTTGACGCAACATAGACATGTTCCTTAACGATTTATACTAAAATTTGATAACAAGTTAATGACTATTATTGATGGTTTTGGTTGCATGCTAAATACGCATCTTTATTTTAATGCTCTGCAGGCCAATAAACATGAGCTTTGCAGAGCACTAAAATTTTACCGTGCTTTGTTGTTTGTTTTATTAATGGCTTTTTTAAAGCTTGCGCTTTTTGGTAAAGCATGTGGATTATGTTCTGATTTGTAAGCCGCATTTTTAAAATTGGCAAACGCTTTAGGTAACGGTTTTGCCTTAAAGCTGGGTTTAAAACTGGTTCCGTCAGATTGTTTTATATTACCCATCACCGCAGGCTGAAAAGCTGGCACGAGGTGCTTTTTGCTATTGCCGATTAAGTCTGCGCGTCCCATGCGTTTTAAGGCCTCGCGTAGCATCGGCCAATTTGCGGGGTCGTGGTAGCGAATGAACGCTTTGTGCAATTTACGTTGCAAGCCGTTTTTAGGAATCGGCACATCATCAGAATCTGCAGTTACTTTGCGCAGCGGATTTTTGCCACTGTGGTACATAGCAGTCGCCATCGCCATTGGTGTGGGGGTAAAGTTTTGCACTTGGTCTAGCCTAAACTCGTATTTCTTCAACCACAATGCCAAATTCAGCATATCTTCATCGGTGGTACCTGGGTGCGCCGCGATAAAATAAGGAATTAGATATTGCTTTTTGCCCGCTTCTGCACTGAATTTCTCAAACATGGCTTTAAATTCATCATACGCGCCCATACCTGGTTTCATCATTTTGCTAAGCACGTTTTCTTCGCTGTGCTCTGGTGCAATTTTTAAATAGCCGCCGACGTGATGCTGCACCAGCTCTTTGACATATTCTGGCGATTTCACCGCTAAGTCGTAACGTAATCCGCTACTCACTAAAATCTTTTTAACGCCTTTAATGGCGCGCGCTTTGCGATAAAGTTGAATCAGCGCGCTGTGGTCAGTATTTAAGTTTTCACAAATGCCTGGGTAAACGCAACTTAATTTGCGGCAAGATTGTTCTATTTTTTCGCTCTTACAAGCAATACGATACATATTTGCAGTCGGGCCGCCAAGGTC
>JANNWI010000233.1:0-6697 GCA_031414715.1 Methylophilaceae bacterium
CCAGCCGCTTCGGCAGGAGACCCCTTGACTACTGCCAGCACATTCAATCCTTTAACCTCTTGTTTTTGCTGGTTTTCTTCATCTGCAGGACGCACTAATTTAACCACATGCACGCCAAATAATGGCGATGGTAGCTTGGCCCAATAACTGGCGTAATATTTATATTGAGTATCCTCTTCCACCAAATCTTTTTCGTCAATTTCACCGCCATTTTTTTTAGCAGCTTCTTTATAAGTATCAATTTTAGAAGAGCCAGTCATTGCCGAACCATACTTGGTATACACCAAAACTGTATCCGCTTTAATCGCTTTAGCATGTTGCAACGCCATTTCCGCAGGCACTGCGCCCGCATCAAAACCTGTGCTGCCCATCATGTCGTAACCGCTTTCTAGCATACTAATATTGTCTTTATCTTTGTGGTTACTCACATACATTTTGGTATCTGGGTTAGCATCGAGCGATACCAAGTTACCAGAATTTTGTGCTTTATAATTTTTTTGGTATAGGTTTTCTGCCGCAAATAACTTTGTCGCCACTAATAATGTGCCGGTTGCAAGCAAGCCTATCAGCATCCATTTCGCCATTAATTTTTTTGCATCAATGGCTTTAGCGTTTGCGCTGGCTTTATTGTTTATATAATTGCTTTTAGTCTGCATTAAAATGTCCTTTATAATTCATGCTAATGATATTAATGTATGTTTCATTAATAAAGACAAACAAATGACAAAAGAATTCATTCCTATTCACTTTAAAATTGGCCTAGTTTCTATCAGCGATCGCGCATCTACTGGTACGTATGAAGATAAAGGCATACCAAGCCTGCAAGCATGGCTAAAAAGTGCGCTCTTTACGCCATTTGAATTGGAGACGCGCTTAATTGCTGATGAGCAAGCACTCATTGAAAATACGTTGATTGATTTGGTAGATGTACAAGACTGTCATTTAATCCTTACCACAGGTGGCACTGGCCCCGCCCTGCGTGACGTAACACCTGAAGCAACGTTGAATGTGGGCGAAAAAGAAATGCCGGGGTTTGGAGAGCAAATGCGCCAAATTAGTCTCAATTTTGTACCTACTGCCATTCTTTCTCGCCAAGTCGCCGTAATACGCAAACAATGCTTAATTATTAATTTACCTGGCCAACCGAAAGCGATTGCACAAACTTTAGAAGGCTTGAAGGACGAAGCTGGCAAGCAAGTGGTACATGGTATTTTTGCAGCTGTGCCATATTGTTTAGATTTACTTGGAACGACAGATAAACCCATGCCTTACATCGAAACCAACGAAACTATTTGCAAAGCGTTTCGGCCAAAATCTGCGCTTAAACCATAAACTATTCAAAAATTTATGCTTAAAAACCTTATGTTTAAAAACCTTGTGCTTAAAAACTTGGCCTTATTTTTTTGGCTTTTAATTTTGGTTGTTAGCTATTTAATGCTGATAGAGCTGCCACCAAAAGATGGCGTCATTCCGCATATTGATAAAATTCAACACATGCTTGTTTTTATGTTGCTTACTATGATTGGATTGATAGCCTACAAGCCTTATAGATATTGGCTTGCAGCGGCATTAGTGTTATACGCTGCTTGTACAGAGCTATTGCAAGGCGCGCTCACCATAACTCGCCTTGCCAGTATTAATGATTGGCTAGCTGATATTTGCGGTATCGCGATGGCGATGATATTGTTTAATATGCTTAAAAAACGCCGTATGCGCTGTTTTAATACCTAAATTTAATAATCAAGTGATGTCAGAATTTAATCTCATTAAAAAGTTTTTTACTAGGCCTACGCGGCATACAGATTTAGGTGTAGGCGATGATGCAGCTTTGATTTCAGTTGCAAAAGGTATGCAGTTAGTAGTTTCTACCGACATGTCGGTGGTAGGCACGCACTTTTTTGCTGATGCCGCACCGTTTGATATTGGCTGGAAGGCGCTCGCAGTCAACGTTTCAGACATGGCTGCCATGGGTGCAATGCCAAAATGGGCAACGCTGGCGATTGCTTTGCCAGAAGTGAATGAAAGCTGGTTGGCTGAATTCTCGCGCGGTTTTTTTAGCTGTGCAGATGAATTTAAAATTGATTTAATTGGCGGCGATACCACCAAAGGGGCGTTGAATATCAGCGCGACAATCATGGGTGAAGTGCCAATTGGCAAAGCGCTTAAACGCAGTGGCGCGCAAGCGGACGACGATATTTGGGTAAGTGGCACAATAGGTAGTGCTGCTTTAGTTTTAGCACATTTACAAAATAAAACCTTGCAAAGTAAAATAAAGCTTGAAAATGCTGCTCTGCAAATCAGCATGCATGCGCTTCACAGGCCATCTGCTAGAGTTAATTTAGGCTTAAAATTGCGTGACATTGCCACCAGTTGCATCGATATTTCTGATGGGTTATTGGCAGATTTAGGGCATATTTTAAAAGCTTCCAACCTAGGCGCAGTGATTGATTTAGAGAAAATTCCGTGCATAGCATATTTTAAAAGTGACTTACAAAATCCACAATTTCAAGAATTTTTACTGGTAGGTGGTGACGATTACGAGCTATGCTTTACCGCGCCGCCCAGCCAACGTGAAGCGATAGATACGATAAGTAAACTGCTAAATTTGCCTTTAAACATCATCGCCAGCACCCGCATAGATATTGGCCTGCAGGTCATGTATCAAAACACTGAAATTAAGCTTTTAAAGCAAGGCTTTGATCACTTTGGCTAATCCTGATATTAAATTTCTTTTCGCCCACCCCGCGCATTTTTTCGCGCTCGGTTTTGGCAGTGGGTTGGCGCCAAAAGCGCCTGGCACTTTTGGCACTTTAGTAGGCTTACCGTTATTTTGGCTTATTTCTAGCTACACACTTTACGTACAATTACTCATCATTGCTGCGCTGTTTATCATAGGCATTTATTTTTGCCATAAATCTAGTAAAGACTTAGGCGTGGCTGATCATGGCGCGATTGTGTGGGACGAAATTGTGGCCATAATGTTAGTGCTGGCTTTTGTGCCAAATAACTTATTTTTTTGGTTTGCGGCATTTTTGCTGTTCCGCTTATTTGATATTTGGAAGCCTTACCCCATTTGTTATTTTGACGCAAAACTCAAAAATGGCTTTGGCGTCATGTTCGACGATTTACTGGCGGCTATTTACGCCATTTTAGTAATGAAATTTATTTTATGGCCTCTATCACAACTTTAGCTGTTGAGCTTGGCGAAACACTTAAAGCACGTAATTTAAACTTGGCGCTGGCAGAATCGTGCACAGGTGGGCTGGTTGCTGCAAGCATTACTGACATTGCAGGTAGCTCTGCTTGGTTTGATCGAGGCTTTGTCACTTACAGCAATGCAGCAAAAGTTGAAATGTTGGGCGTGCGCGCCGAAACGCTAGAAAAATTTGGTGCGGTAAGCGAACAAATAGCCGCCGAAATGGCGCTTGGTTGTTTAAAAATAGGTGCGCTAAAAAATAGTCACGCGCAAGTGGTGGGCAGTATTACCGGCATTGCTGGGCCAGATGGTGGCAGTAAAGAAAAGCCAGTCGGCACCGTTTGTTTTGCTTGGGTAGGCACTCAGTTACCACTTACTACCAGCACAAAACGTTTTTTTGGCAACCGCCAAGAAATACGCCAACAAGCCGCTATCGCAATGATGAGCGGCCTGATTGAGCGTATAAAACTGACTAGTTAGCGATGACCGTGACCACCGCTATCATTTCCATCACGCTCCCAGCGACCGTTACCTCGGTGGTGATGGCCGTTAAAATGCCTATCATGACGGTTGTAATGATGACGATTATATTGATGACCGCCATGATTGCTGTAACCAAATGACACAACTGATGGTGCATAACCGTAATAACGTGGCACAGAGCGATAATGAATAGGTTCACGATAATATGTCACGGGCGCACTGTAGTAAACAGGCTGACTGTAATAGACAGGCTCTGCATAATATCTTGTAGGCTCGTAATAAACAGGTTCATAGTAGCCATGCCCGCCCACATTAATACCAATGCTAAATGAATCGCGCGCTTGCACGCTAGAAATTGACGCAGCACCAATTGCTAACGCCAATGCTGCACAATGAAATATCTTCATACTCTTCTCCTTACAAAAAATGCTCCTTAACCATAAAACGTATTAAACCCAAATAAGTTGACATAAAAAGTCTTGCCAACAACCTTTTAACTGCATTTTTCACTATGAATGCACCACAGTTTCGCTTACTTAAACGCACAAATTATGAAATAATCACGTGTTAAATTAAAATCGCAAACAAAGGCAAAAACCCATGGATGATAATAAAAGCAAAGCACTAGCCGCCGCACTCGCACAAATTGAAAAGCAGTTTGGCAAAGGCTCTATCATGCGCATGGGCGATAGTGATATTGGCGAAGATATTCAAGCAGTTTCTACGGGTTCGCTGGGCTTAGATATTGCGCTGGGCATAGGCGGCTTACCGCGCGGCCGCGTGATTGAAATTTATGGCCCTGAATCATCAGGCAAAACTACGTTAACGCTTTCTGTGATTGCAGAAATGCAAAAAGTGGGCGGCGTAGCCGCATTTATTGATGCCGAACACGCGCTAGACCCACAATATGCGGCAAAATTAGGCGTCAACGTGCCTGAACTGCTAATTTCACAACCTGACACAGGCGAGCAAGCGCTGGAAATTGTCGATATGTTAGTACGTAGCGGCTCTGTAGATATTGTGGTGGTTGACTCAGTGGCAGCGTTGACACCACGCGCCGAAATTGAAGGCGAAATGGGTGACAGTCATATGGGCTTGCAAGCACGTTTAATGTCTCAAGCCTTGCGCAAGCTGACTGGCAACATCAAACGTACCAATACGATGGTGATTTTTATTAACCAAATCCGTATGAAAATTGGCGTGATGTTTGGTAGCCCAGAAACCACCACAGGTGGTAACGCGCTTAAATTCTACGCCTCTGTGCGCTTAGATATTCGCCGCACTGGCGCAATTAAAAAAGGCGATGAAGTCATTGGCTCTGAAACACGCGTCAAAGTCATCAAAAACAAAGTCGCGCCGCCGTTTAGGCAAGCTGAGTTCGAAATTGTGTATGGTGAAGGCATTTCACGGCTAGGTGAAATTATCGAGCTGGGCTCAAACTTAAAATTTATTGAAAAAGCCGGTGCTTGGTACGCCTACAACGGTGAGAAAATTGGTCAAGGCAAAGAAAATGCCAAAGAATATTTGCGCGAGCATCCAGAAGTTGCCAAAGAAGTTGAAGCAAAAATTCGTGCCAATGCCAAGCAGTTAGCAGATGGTATGGCAGCGCCCCGTAGTGAAGACGATTAGCACCGAAGAAGATTAACTGGGACGACTAATAAAATTCCAGCCTAAAAGCTTGCGGCAGCGCGCGTTAGAATACCTTGGCAAACGCGAATATTCTTACGCCGAGCTAAGCCTAAAGCTTAAAAGCTATGCTTTAAAAGACGGTCTTGAAGAAGATGAAAGTTTTGACGAAAGCGCTGCAAATGAGCGGGTCACGGAAATTTTAGAAGACTTTAAAACGCGAGGCTGGTTAAGTGATGCGCGTTTTACCGAACAAATTGTACATGCGCGCTCACACAAGTTTGGTAGTGCAAAAATAGCCAATGAGTTGCGCGAAAAAGGCGTTTCACAAGAATTAATTGAAACTGCCATAGAGCAGGTCAAAGAAAATGAGTTAGATAACGCTAAAGAAATTTGGCGAAAAAAGTTTAAAGCCATCCCAGCAAGCCGTGACGAATGGGCAAGACAAGCAAGATTTTTACAAAGCCGCGGTTTTGGCTTTGATATTATTAAAAAAGTATTGAATAGTAAATTAGAAGATGACAATTAAATTAAGCAACTCTAATACTGGTAAAGCGCCCAGCAGCAACGAAATCCGTCAAGCGTTTCTCGACTTCTTCGCCTCCAAAGGTCACGCCGTGGTTGCATCTAGCTCGCTAGTGCCGCATGGCGACCCCACCCTGCTATTTACCAACGCAGGCATGAATCAATTTAAAGATGTTTTTTTAGGTTTTGATAAACGCGCCTACACCCGCGCCGCATCCAGCCAAAAGTGTGTGCGTGCTGGTGGCAAACATAACGATCTTGAAAACGTTGGCTATACCGCACGCCACCACACTTTCTTTGAAATGCTGGGTAACTTTAGTTTTGGTGACTACTTCAAAGAAGAAGCGATTAGCTACGCGTGGGAGCTTTTAACCGACGTATTCAAGCTACCAAAAGACAAGCTCACCGTCACTGTGTATGCAGAAGATGACGAAGCATACGACATTTGGAATAAAAAAATAGGTGTGCCAGCCGAGCGCATTATCCGTATTGGCGATAACAAAGGTGGGCGCTATGCATCGGATAACTTTTGGATGATGGGCGATACTGGCCCTTGTGGGCCGTGTACAGAGATTTTCTACGACCATGGCGACCACCATTTTGGCGGGCCTCCTGGCAGTGCTGACGAAGATGGTGACCGTTTTATCGAAATCTGGAATAACGTTTTCATGCAATTCAACCGCGACGAAGCGGGCGTAATGCATAAACTGCCTAAGCCCAGCGTGGATACTGGCATGGGCTTAGAGCGCATCTCTGCCGTATTGCAGCACGTGCATGCCAATTATGAAATTGATATTTTTACAGCGCTGAGTGCCGCTGCCGCGCGCGAAACCAAAACCGTAGATTTAAGCAGCCCTTCGCTGAAAG
>JANNWI010000234.1:0-6289 GCA_031414715.1 Methylophilaceae bacterium
AGGGTATTGCCTCTCAGGGCATGTTTTTTCGATAGTCAATCAGCAATTTTAATGGTTTTATATTCTGCGGGCACGGGCGGATAAGCGAGCTTTAAGCTTTTTAGTGCGTTTAAAAGTAATTTAGAAATTAATAAATTACGATTGGTTTTAGAATCGGCTGGCACTACATACCATGGCGCGTAGCTGGTAGATGTTGCTTTCATGGCGTTCTCGTAAGCCACCATATATTTGCTCCATAAATCGCGCTCTTTTAAATCATTCGGATTAAATTTCCAAGTTTTAGTTGGGACGTCCAGCCGCTCTTGCATGCGCAGTTTTTGCTCGGCTTTGCTAATGTGTAAATAGCATTTAATAATGACTGTGCCAGTTTCGCTAAGCAGTTTTTCAAAGGCGTTTATTTGTGCATATCTTCTTTTGCATTCGGCCTCATCAATCCAATCGTGCACTTTCACAATCAATACATCCTCGTAATGGCTACGATTAAAAATGACAATTTCGCCCTTTTGCGGCACTTGTTTGTGCACGCGCCACAGGTAATCGTGGGCTAACTCTTCTGGCGTTGGGGCTTTAAAATTGGCCAACCTAATACCCAGCGGATCGCACTCGCTAAACACATGCCTAATGGTGCCATCTTTGCCGCTGGCATCCATGCCTTGCAACAGCAGCAAAATTTTGTGCTTGCCTTGTGCGTATAAAATATCTTGCAGCGCATTGATTTTAATAGATAATTTTTCAAGCTCTAGCGCATCATTAGCTTTGTCGCCAGTGCGCTCACTTTTGTCATCTGGCCTAATATTGCTAAGCGAAAATTTGGATTTGACGCGGTATTGCTGTAGATTCGTCATTATAGCAACCTAAATAATAAATATTTAATTTAACACAAAGTTTTGGAGAAACCAATGAAAGTGATTATTGCTGCAACTTTTGTCACATGTCTCACCTGCGCATGTACTTTAAACCACCCAACCAACGACAATTCGCCCAATAACCGAGAAGTGGCTTTTGCTTGCACCAATAACGAGGCTGTTTCGGTAAGGTTCTTCCCCGCCCAAGGGGTTGCCGTGCTGATACGAAACGGTGAAAACATTGAATTGCAACAACAACCTAGCGGTTCTGGCTTTATCTATAGTAACGGACCAAATACCATCCGTGGCAAGGGAGACGACTTAACAGTTGAAATTGGCCGCATGGCGCCATTGCAATGCAAGGCGAAGTAAGTACACTAAATAAAATTTTCGAATGTTGATAACAGATGGAGTTTGCACGTGACTAAAAAGTTGGTAAAAAATGGGCTTATCGCAGCAGCGCTGATGAATATTGGAGGCGTTGTTATATTTTCGCGTGCATTCACTAATGTTGCAATTAACAATGCTGACCCTGTAGTAATGTCTAACTTTGGGCTTTTGATGATTGCTATATGGGGCCTAGCTTATTTGGGCGCTGCCACCATCAGTTCAAACATTAAGTGGTTAGTGGGTGCATTTGCTATTGAGAAATTTGTGTATGTCGCGATATGGATGATGTGGCATTCAGCTAATAGCGTTACACAGCTTTATGCTATTGATATTTTTGCCGGTATTTTCTTCAGTATCTACGGTATAAACGATTTTTTATTTATGCTGTTCTTTGCTCGGGTATTTTTATTGCAACGTGCCCAAGCTTAGCCAACATTAAATTCACTTTTTTACACTGGGCAAATTTAAGCACACTTTTAAGATTTTTAATTAAGTTAGATTTTTAATTAAGATTTTTTGTTAGCTAGGTTCCAACCGGCAATGCCAGCCTTCATCACACGTGCATCTTTATAGCCTGCACCAATGGCGCGCAAGGCCGCAGCATGCGATGCTTGACAGTAACTGTTATAACAATAAAAAACCAAAGTGGTATTTTTATCTTTAGGCAGCTCACTAATCGCATATTGATTATACGAGCTTAGTAAAATAGCGCCTGGTACCACGCCAGCATCTTTACGTGCATCACTGTTATTAGCATCTAAAATTACCACATTTACTGTTTTATCTTGCACAAACTTTTGCACGTCTTCTATAGAGACTTCTTGCACTTGTTCTGCCGCCGTTGCATAGCCTGTAAACATGGTTAATACAAAAAATAAGCTATAAAAAAACTGTTTCATTATTACTCCTAAAATTATTTAAGCCTAAATACGACTTGCAACTTTGCATTTAGTTACATAAATCATCATCAGCATTTAATCCTTACAAAAACAGCACATCTATACGTCAGTACATCAATACAAAAGTCATTAAGATAAACTATCGCAAATTTTGCTATTTAGTTTTAAACTACCAGCATGAAAACATCTACTATTATATCTGCAGTGCATGCGGTAGAGGCTGCTATTGTTGCGCATGAGGCTGATATTGAATCGCTAGACCGCGCCATTGGCGATGGCGACCATTACATTAATATTAAACGCGCCAGCGAAGCATTGTCAGCCATGGCAAACGAGTTGGTACCACTTAAACCGCAACAGGCTTTTGAAAAAATTGGCGCAAAGCTACTTAGCACTATGGGTGGTGCCTCTGGCGTATTATTTGCCAGCTTGTTTATGGGCATGGCCAAGTTTTACCAGCTAAACAACGATAAAGCAAATGAGCTAAACAGTAATTTAGAACATGCCGCTGCATTTGCGTATGGGGTACAAACTTTGATGATGCGCGGCAAATCCAACGTAGGCGAAAAAACTATGTTAGATGTGCTGGTACCCGCCTCTACCACTTTTACCACTTGCGCTGCACAAGGCAAAACGGTAGGCGAGATTTGCAAAGAAGTGAAAAATGCCGCCGATAAAGGCTTGGAATATACGCGTAACTTAGTTGCCACTAAAGGCCGCGCTGCAGGCCTGGGCGAACGTGCGATTGGCCACCTAGACCCAGGTGCTAAAAGCTGCCAAGTGATGATACATGCGGTATGTGATTTGATATCGAAAGCTTAACCATTCAATTGGCATGCCCTGCAAGCTAATATCCATGCGGCTTACAGAGCATGCAATTTCGCACGTAAGGATTAGCATGAAAAAATTCATTAATAAAACCGATAATATTTTATCTGAAAGCCTTTCTGGATTTGCAGCTGCACATAGCGATTTAGTCAGCCTGCATCTAGAGCCAAACTTCCTCACGCGTAAAAATATAGCCAATAATAAAGTGGCTATTATTTCTGGCGGTGGCAGCGGCCACGAGCCATTACATGCAGGTTACATAGGTTTCGGCATGTTAGACGCTGCCTGCCTAGGCCATGTGTTTAGCAGCCCCACGCCAGACCAAATGCTGGCAGCGGCAGAAGCTGTACATGCAGATAAAGGCATTTTGTTTATTGTTAAAAACTATGCAGGCGACGTGATGAACTTTGAAATGGCGACAGAAATGTTGGGCTTTCAACATGCCACGGTATTAGTCACCGATGATTGCGCTGTAATCAATAGCACTTATACCGAAGGCCGTCGCGGTGTGGCTGGCACAGTCATTGTAGAAAAATGCGTTGGCAGCTTGGCAGAAACAAGTGCAGATTTGCAAGCTTGTAAAGCGCTTGGCGATAAAGTCAATGCGCGCTGCGCCAGCATTGGCGTAGCTTTAAGCAGCTGCACTGTGCCTGCTGCTGGCCGCCCTACTTTTGATATTGGCGACAACGAAATTGAAATGGGCGTGGGCATACACGGCGAGCCAGGACGCAAACGCGAAGCCATGCGCGAGGCAGATGCCATTGTAAAAGATATGGTGGATGCTATTTTGGCAGACTTCAAAGCCAGAAATGTAGACACCAGCGAAAAAGGAAATAATGAAGCCTTGCTACTAGTCAACGGCTTTGGCGCAACGCCACTGATGGAGCTTTATTTAATTTATAACTCTGCTGCGCAAATATTGTGTGCACATGGCATACAAATTTCGCACTCACTAGTCGGCAACTACACCACCGCACTCGATATGGCGGGTGCTTCCATCACCTTATGCCTGTTAGATGATGAAATTAAGCAACACTGGCTAAGCCCAGTGCACACAGCGGCATTCAGGTGGTGAAGATAATAAGCTGTAATGAGACAATTGAACTACAAAGTGAAACTAGCAAACTACAAAGTGAAACTAGCAAACTACAATGTAAAGCGAGCAAACACAAGCGAAATGAGTAAACTAAACAAGGCTACGGCATAGCGATGCAAGTGCTTTTTAAGTAATAGTTAAAATTAAAAGTATGAAAACTAAACCATGCGCCTTATGCCAACAAACAGCTAAAACGCTGTATCGCATACAAATTAATAGCGGTAAAGAGTGGCTTTTTGTTTGCGTGTCATGTATTGAACAAGCTAAGTTGTCGCCTAATTACAAATATGGTGGCACATGGCAAGGCAGTAGACACTAGCTAAGCGCCCCATATTACGTTATTTGTGAAATTACGTTAATTTGTGAATGGCCAGTTGCGTGTTATTCTTGGCTAATTCTTAGTGATTGTTTACCGCCATGACCGAAACATTTATTCCCAGCAAAGACGCCTCGCTTGAGTCATCCATCAGCACCTTGCAAGCCAAATTATTGGCACTGAATATTCATACAGTAGAGCAAAGTTGGTTGAACGAGATTGAAGGTATTTGGTCTGTGCATGTCATCGATAAAGACTGCACACGTCTATTTACCAATGGCAAAGGCGCATCGCAACTGGCGGCTAGAGCAAGCGCGTTGGGCGAATATTTTGAGCGTCTAAGCACCAATTATTTTTGGACGCATTTTTATTTGGGTGAAAAAATTGCCAATAAAGACTTTGTGCATTATCCGAATGAGCAGTGGATTGCCTTAAAAGGCGATAAATGGCCAAAAGAGCTATTAACGCCTGAACTGCAAAAGTTCTACAACCCTGACGGCACCTGCCCTGCTAGTAATTTGATTGATTTAAATTCTGGTAATGCCGATCGCGGCATTTGCGCTATTCCCTATACCCGCTTGCGCGATAACAAAACTATATTATTTCCTGTTAATTTAATTGGCAATTTGTACGTTAGCAATGGCATGAGTGCGGGCAACACCATGATGGAAGCGCGTACGCAGGCGCTAGCCGAAATTTTTGAGCGCGACATCAAATACAAAATCATTCGTGAAGGTATTTGCCTGCCTGATGTGCCTGAAAGCGTCATTAAACGCTACCCGCGTATTGCTGCTGGCGTTAAGGGTTTGCGCGATGCAGGTTATGGTATCTTAGTAAAAGATGCCTCGCTCGGCGGAAAATATCCTGTGATGTGTGTCACATTATTGCACCCGCAGGATCAAGGCTGCTTTGCCAGCTTTGGCGCGCATCCACGCTTTGAAGTGGCGCTAGAACGCGCATTAACCGAGCTATTGCAAGGCCGTGCGCTGGGTGAAAATGGAGCAGGCTTAGCGGGCTTTGCTGCGCCAGGTTTTGATATGGAAGAAATTGCTGACTCGCAAAACCTAGAAATCCATTTTGTCGATTCTAGCGGTGTCATTAGCTGGGATTTTTTACGTAACACACCTGATTACGCGTTTGTCGATTGGAATTTCGGCAAGACGACAGAAGAAGATTACAACTGGTGCGTAAACACGATTCATGCGCTTGGCAAAGATATGTACATTGCGGATTTTACGCATTTAGGCGTCTATGCTTGCCGCATTCTTGTGCCTGGTATGAGCGAAATATACCCAGTAGAAGAATTAGAATGGGCGAATAATAGCGTAGGCAATCTAGTGCGGCCTTATGTTTTAAAGCTGCAAGAGTTAAGCAAAAAAGAATCTGCCGAGCTGTTGCAAATATTGCTAGAGCTTGACGTGGCTGATGATTTACCCGTAACCATGTTAATTGGTTTATGTGCCGACCCAAATACGGTGTGGGCAGATTTACGCGTTGGTGAGCTTAAAACACTGGCTGCACTGCACGCCAATAGCACTGATGATATTTTGGATAATTGCGCGTGGATTGCGCAATTTAACGAGCTAACACCCAAGCGCGCTGCACTTTACCGCTGTATTAGTAACCTTGTGCAAATTAACGATGAATTAGAATTGGGTGCAGCCGCCTATGCCGCCAGTTTAAGCCTGATGTATGGCGCAGAAACGCTGGAGCAGGCACAACAACTAGTGGCTGTCAGCTTGCAATATAGCGGCCTAAACAATTTATGCAATAATATGGAAGGCAGTGATATGCACCAAAAATTACTCGTGGCTTACGCCAAGGTTTGGCAGCACGCGCGCTGAATATAGAGGCAAAATACCTTAATACTGGGATTCTTAGGCTGCTTTATTGATTTAACGACTATTTTTAAACG
>JANNWI010000235.1:0-5616 GCA_031414715.1 Methylophilaceae bacterium
GCCAAGCCATCACCCGCACGCAATTTGGCTTTGACCAAATTAAAATCTAAGCTAGCCGGCACTTGTTTGTAAGGCATACTTTCTACACGGTTTGACACATCGGCAATACGTTCTGCAGTTAGTGGGTGTGTGCGCAAAAAACTAGGTGCGCTGCCCTCACTAAATCGTGTGCCACGCTGCATAGTGGTAAAAAATGCTGGCATGCCACGCGTATCAAACCCCGCATTATCTAATATGCTTAAACCTACGCGGTCAGCCTCGCGTTCATGCTCGCGCGTGTAATCTAGTTGCCGTTGCACACCTGCAGCACTAGATGCAGTAAGCGCGCCAGTGGCTAGTTCTGGATTTGCGCGCGACACCAACAACGCCAATGCAATGCCTGCAATATTTTTAAACATATCGGTTTTTTGTCTCGCCAACATACGCGCCAAATGCCGTTGTGTCACATGGCCAATCTCATGCCCCAGCACACTTGCAAGCTCACTTTCGGTGGCAGATGCCAGAATTAACCCTGTGTGAACGCCAATGACACCGCCCGGCATGGCAAACGCGTTAATACTGTTATCGCGCACCACAAAAAAGTTAAACACCTGCTGCTTATCTGGGCTGGCAGCCGCTAATTTACTGCCTAACGCTTGCAAGTAATCAGTTACTTCTGCATCTTGAAGCACATCGTCACTTACAGCAACTTCGCGCAAAATTTGCTCGGCGATGCGTTGCTCATCTTGTGGCGTCAGTACGGTTTGTGAAATATCGCCCAAATCAGGCAGACTAGCGTCTAAATTAGTCTGGCTTTTAGCATCTGCGTTAAAAGGTTTATTGGTTAACGTTGGCTGGGCAGAGTTATCAGCAAATGCCAAGTTGGCCGCTAGTAACATTATAATTAATATAGGTTTTAATTTCATTATTGATATGATAATGCCTTTGTAGGCTAAGTTCACCTAAATATATTTATCTAAACCTAAGCTCACGCGTAATGATTAACGAAAAGTAGACCATGACCCAAGATGTTAAGTCCCAAGATGTTCAGAATAAGCTTACTCACTTTGATTCATCAGGCCAAGCACATATGGTGGATGTAGGTGATAAGCTACAGACCAAGCGCAGTGCGGTTGCCAGCGGCATCATCAGCATGTTGCCTGCCACCTTAAAGCTCATCCAGCAAGGCGATGCCAAAAAAGGCGATGTGCTAGGTGTAGCGCGTATTGCGGCCATTCAAGCCAGTAAAAAAACAGCAGATTTAATTCCACTCTGTCACCCAATAGCACTCACTAAAGTAGCCATAATGTTTGATATTGACGAAGCGACTACAACCATCACCTTAACCGCAACTTGCGAAACCACAGGTCAAACGGGGGTTGAGATGGAAGCGCTAACAGCGGTTTCTGTTGGGCTGCTGACGATTTACGATATGTGCAAAGCGGCCGACCGCGGCATGACGATTAGCAATATCAAACTGCTAGAAAAACATGGTGGCAAAAGTGGTGATTGGGTTGCAAAGTAACAGTTTATGTTTATCAACAAAATGGTGACAAAAGGCACACATTAATTTAAACTAATAGCATGAAACCATTTCGTTGGGCTCACGATAAAAACGAGACGCTAAAAACTGAACGTAATATTTCGTTCGAAGAAATTGCCTTAGCTATTGAAGCAGATGGTTTACTAGACATATTGCAACATCCAAATAGTGAGAAATACCCAAACCAAACTTTACTAGTTGTTGCATTTGAAGCATATGTTTACTTGGTACCTTTTGTTGAAGAAGCTGATTTTTATTTTTTAAAAACGGTAATCCCCAGCAGAAAAGCCACCAGAGATTATTTGTTAAAGGAATAAATAATGAAAAAATTAGATGATTTTGAAAACGAACTATTAAGCGACTTTGAGCATGGCAAGCTTAAATCTATCGCGCCATCAAAAGCGGAGTTAACTAAATTCAAAGCTGCAGCTAGCGCTACTTTTTTAAAAGAAAAACGCATAAATATTCGTCTTTCTAGCCCAGATTTAATGGACATTCAAGCCCGTGCACTAGAAGAAGGCATGCCTTACCAAACATTAATTGCCAGTATTTTGCATAAATTCGTGTCTGGTAGATTTGTGGAAAAGCCCAGCAAGTTAGCGCGTGACATCATTAAATAAAGTGTTAGGTTAAGCATGGAATCGGCTTTCATCACACCAATCTTTACTCTGCTAGGCACGCTAATTGGTGGCTTGGTCACATTTGCAGTGAATCGTCAGCAATTTAAACACCAACTTGGCGCGTTGCGCGAAGAATACAAAACCGAGTTTATGGCCGAAACTACCGCGCGCCACTTTTTAAGCCACAAAAGCTACACCGACCGCAGTTTTGACGTGCTGGTAAAACACCTTGGCGGCTTTGAGGAAGACGAACTACGAAAAATATTGGTGCGCAGGCGCCGTACGCGAATATCACAGCGATGGCACAGAATGGTGGTATTTGCTGAGTCGCGAGGCAGAGCGGATTGAGAATTTGAAGAATAGATGATATTTGACTAAATTTAAAACAATAATTGAAATTATATTTTACCTGTCTATATGGGTAGGTTTTTTGTTATTTACGCACATTCAATATAATGCATTTAAGGAGAGGTATTATTTAAGCATCATGCCATACAAGCTTAATGTTAAAAAAACACTTTATGTAAACGAAGAATCATGGGGATTTGGTCCAGGAGGCAACGAAACAGGAATTATTGTTTATGAGTTAGCTGATGAGGTTGTGAATGAAATCCAAAAAGTTGGTACAACTAATTTTTTTGAAAGCAATGTTGGTTTTGGAGATTATATAAATTGGCAGCAAACGCCTGTAAAGCTTTCAGATGCATGGGAAGGTTCCAGAATTGGTGGTGAGGCAGTGCTAAATATTCAATCGACTAAAATTGGAAATTATTTAGACAGATACGCATTTTCTATCTATGTAGACCCAAAAATAGAGTCTGAAATTGATAGTGCAATTTCAAAATCCGGCAGCTATTATGCCTACGGGAGAACAGGAATAATCATTGTTATTCCAAGCAATAAAAAAGTTGTCTATGCCTATGCTGGCTAAATCGCGCCCGAAACATAAGCTCTAAGTCTTAAATCAAGTTACTATAAAATTAGCTCAGCAATTCGCTCTGCACTGGCAGGCGCCATAGTCAGACCGTACCTAAAATGGCCTGTGTTTAAAAACAAGTTCTCAATGCTTGGGTGTTGTGCGATTGTAGGTAGGTTATCGGGAGTGCCAGGCCGTAGGCCGCACCAATGCTTGATGACAGAGGCCTGTTTTAAGCTCGGCAGTATATTCTGCGCTTTTAATTGCAGTTGTTGACGCATCGCCTGTGTAGTTGTGGTGTCAAAACCCACGTCTTCTAACGTGCTACCTGCTAACAATAAACCATCACGTCGCGGCACCAAGTAAAAACCATCTCGGTAGATAATATTTTTGGGTAGCTCTGATGCTGGGAAATCTGAAGTATCGTACAGCAAAATTTGCCCGCGCATTGGCTTGATGTTAAGGCCGCTTGCGGTGTCTTTTAGTAAATCAAAACTCCAAGCGCCTGAAGTGACTACAAAGGCATCTGCCTTGAGCATCATTATTTTAGGTGCTCCAGAACCCGCATGGATATTGGCTCTCCAGCCATCTATTTTGCCCTCGTGCGTACAATCGTGTTTAAGCGCCGCTAATTGCAAAGGCTCTAACTGACAGTTTTCTAACAGCGTTACATTTTGCTGAACCAGCCGTTGTTTTAGTGCTTGCAATAAATGTGGTGGGCGCACCTGTCCAATCGAAGGCAATAGTAAATTTTCGCCAATTTGTTCGACTTCAATTTGATTGTTTGTACACCAGCTAATTGCGGCACCCGCATCAAACGGTGGCTGAATCAACATACCACTTTGCGTGTATTCTGGGTCTATGCCAGTTTCGCGTTTAAGTACATCGCAAATTTGTGGGTATAAACTGGCGCCGCGCAACGCCAATGTATTCACTTCATCTTTGTACATCCACGGCAATAGTGGAAACAAAATGCCTGCACCTGCCCAGCTTGATTCGCCCGAGGTTTGGGCGGCAATTTGGTTACGCTCTACAATGGTGACTTGACAGCCTTTGTTAGCTAAATTTAGAGCGGTTAAGCAACCAACTATACCACCGCCCACCACAATAACTTTCTTGGCTACGACAGATTTAGTCACTTATTTACCTGATACGAGGTAAGTTTCGGCAACCACCAAGTCATCGGGCAGGCCCAGCAACACCAGCACGTCGCCATCGCCCAGCGTAATATCGCCACGCGGAGCAATATCTTCCAGCATATTGGGACGGCGTAGCAATTGTATATCTACATTAAAACGTTTCAGGTCTATATGGTCTAACCGCAGTTTTTTGGCATATGAGTTTTTGCCAATTTCCACCGAATGCAGACGCACTTGCTGTGCATCTGTCTCATCAGTCGCACCACGGAAATATCCTTTAAACATTTTGTAGCGCTCTTCGCGAAACGACCTGATTCGCTTAACAACACGATTTAGTGGCACTCCCAATAAAACTAGGGCATGCGAAGCTAACATTAAGCTTCCTTCCAACACCTCTGGCACCACTTCGGTGGCACCCGCATCACGAAATTTGTCCATGTGTGTTTCATCGTAAGTACGCACAATGACTGGCAAATCTGGGTAAGCTTCTTGTGCCACATGCAGCACCTTCATGCTGGCACGCATATCAGAATAGCTAACAATAAGCGCCTTAGCACGTGCGCCACCAGCCGCCTCTAGCACAATGCGCCGCCCAGCATCACCATACATCACATGCTGCCCTGCGGCTGCGGCATCGTGTACTCGAGTCGGGTCAATATCTAAGGCAATAAACGGAATATTCTCTTCTTTTAAAAAGCGGCCTAAATATTGACCACTACGACCATACCCACAAATAATGACATGATTTTTTAAATCTTTACTGACACCATCCAGTGCTTCTACCACTTGGCTGCTATTGCGGGTGTAGCTTTTTACCAGCTTGCGTGCAATGCGGCCGTTGTAGGGAATAACTAAGGCAGCAAACACCATAGAAAGTAAGGTGGCTGCCAGCACCAATTGCAGCTCGTTACCGCCAATCAACTTTTGCTCTAAGCCCAAAGCCAAAATAACAAAGCTGAACTCGCCTGCCTGCGCTAACACGATGCCAGTACGTATGCCGACGCCAGTTTCAAAGCCAAAAGCGCGTACTAATACCGCAATCACCACTGCCTTGAACAATATAAAGCCCGCCAACAACATCAGTACCCAACCAATATGTTGCAGCAAATAATTAAAATCGAGCAGCATGCCCACGCTGATAAAAAATAGGCCAAGCAGAATATCGCGGAAAGGCGCAATATCAGATTCCACTTGGTAACGGTAACGCGTTTCAGAAATCAACATGCCTGCAACAAACGCGCCCAATGCATACGACAAGCCAGCAACCTTGGTCACCGCTGCTAGCAACAAAGTGATTGTGAGCACGTTTAACACAAATAGCTCGCGCGAACGTTGTTTAGCCACCAAGCTAAACCAAAAGTTGATGATGCCTTTGCCAAACTTAAACAATATAAACAGCAACACAGCAGATTTGATAAA
>JANNWI010000236.1:0-2728 GCA_031414715.1 Methylophilaceae bacterium
GGAAACCACATGACAGCAGCATCGCAAACATTACGTGACATTACTGGCATGGGCTACAGTAATGCTGGCCTAAAAAATTCTGCGCTGATTATGGTGGACTGCCAAAACACCTATCGGCGCGGCATCATGCAACTGACTAATGTGGAGCCTGCCATTATGGAAGCGCAAAAGCTATTGCAAATGGCGCGCGATTTAAAAGTGCCTATTATTCACATTCAGCACGATGCTGGTGTGGGCACGCCATATGATTTGACAGCAGAAATTGGCCAGATTTCCGCCGAGGTAGCCCCAAAAAATGGTGAGGCGGTGATTACTAAAAACTACCCAAATTCCTTTATCGCTACGCCGCTAGAGGCACAGCTAAAAGTACTCGGTATAGAGAACGTGGTGATTGCAGGTTTTATGACACACATGTGCATTAACTCTACCGCGCGCGGTGCGTTTAATTTAGGTTTTAAACCCACCGTGATTGCTAGCGCTTGTGCAACACGCAGTTTGGTTGGCGCCAATGGTAAAACGGTAGATGCGCAAACCATGCACGATAGCGCGTTAGCGGCGATTCGTGATTTATTTGCGGTAGTGCTGGAAGACGTGGCAAGTTTGAAAGCCTAATGGCAAATTAAATGACTATTCAGCGTTTTAATGTAGAAAATCGTTATTCTGATATGGCGATTTTTAACGGTGTAGCTTATTTGGCGGGTCAAGTTGCCAATGATTTAAGCCACGATATTAGCGGCCAAATGCGCGAAGTGCTGAATATTATCGACGCGCTGCTAGCGCAAGCCAATTCAGATAAATCACGTGTTTTAATGGCGACTATTTATTTGGCAGATTTAGCCGATTATGCAGCCATGAATGTGGTTTGGGATGCTTGGGTAAGTGATATTAAAGGTCACGCACCACCTCGTGCCACCGTGCAAGCCAAGTTGGCGAATGTGGACTACAAAGTTGAAGTGGTAATAACTGCAGCATGCTTGGCTTAAATTTAAACAAAATTTAATTGTTAAAAATACCACATATCTAATCGATGCCCTGTAAGCCAATATCTATGCGGCTTCCAGAGCATTAATTTTCTCTCGACAGTTTTTATCTGCTACAAATCTTGTTCCCAAGCATTGCCATATACTTTACCGTTTCGCGACAACCAAAACATTTGGTACATGCTGGTAAACCACATAAAGGTGGATGCCAAGCTATAACCAATGCCGCCTAGGATGGTAAGCCAAGCAAAACTAGGTGCAAGTTTAGTTAGCCACCAAGACAATATATCGATAATTAAAAATGCAAATGGAAATGCAATCGCCAATATTTTCCATTTTTTAGGTACGCCCACTGCAAAGCTGAAAATAAAGCCAATAAAAAAGAAGATAAAACTAATGCCAAATAAGTGAATGTGCGACACGCGGGTAAGTTTTTGAAAGGTTTCACCTTGGCTGGTAGCCGCAACCACTTGCACTTCCTCAAAATTGGTAAAGTTAGGAATGTTAGGTACCACGCTGTGGCAAGATACGCAGTTTTTGGCGAACACATCTTTAAAATGCGCATCCCAATCGGCTTTTGGTGCGCCTTTACGCGCCCATTGAATAATGTCCGCGCGCGTTTCATCGGGCGCCATCGCCTTCATCGATCCATTTAACATGCTTTCTAGCTTGCTGTTAGAACGGTCGCCGTAGTAGCTATACACAATATCGTTTTTAGATAAACCCACTTTGCCATCGGCCATGCCGTGCGTCAGCATAATTTGCAGGCCTGCCATTAGCAAACCTACGCCAACTACTAATAAATAGCCAGCAAACAGCGCTTTTAGTGGCGCAGGTAAATTGGGCAAATTAAACCAAGCAAAGTCGTTTGGCACAGGTTTCATGATTGTCTTTCGGGTAATTTAAGCAGTTTTAAAAATCATAACATTCAATTGTGAAATAGCAAAGGCAGAACTGGCTTGACAATGGCTATTACAAAGCATCTGACGCACCTGCTATAATTAAGTTTGGTTTTATTATTTGATTTTTAAATGTTGGATCATCTATGCGATTAGTTGTGCAAGGCAAAGCCATTGGGATGGCGCATCTCACCCATATTCACCGTATGGTGGGCGGTAGCACGCAGTTTATGCAAGTGGCCGAGCATGCTTATTACTTACCCATTCAATCTACAAGCAAACCATTGGATGTTTCGAATGTGCAAGCGTTCTGCGCCGAGCAACAAATTGATTGCGCGCTGGTGCCAGATGCGCAGCGTTTAAGCCATTTTGGCTTGTGCGTGATGGATATGGATTCGACGCTGATTAATATTGAATGCATTGATGAAATTGCCGATGCGATGAACCTGAAACCGCAAGTTTCAGCTATTACCGAGCGATCGATGCGCGGCGAAATTGATTTTGCGACTAGCTTAAAACAACGTGTTAATTTATTAAAAGGTCTTAACCAAATTGCGCTTAGGCGCGTGATAGACGAACGCCTGCAGCCAAACCCTGGCGCGGTAGAATGGATTGGTGCCTGCAAAGCCAACAATATTAAAACCATGTTGGTTTCTGGTGGATTCACCTTATTTGCCAACCATGTTAAAGAGTTGTTGGGGCTAGATTATGCGGTGGCTAATACGCTAGAAATTGTAGATGGCAAGCTGACTGGTAATGTGTTGGGCGACATTGTAGATGCCAACCGTAAAGCCATGGAGTTAATGCAATTACGCGAAGCTTTAAACTTGAAATTTGACCAGACCATTG
>JANNWI010000237.1:0-6428 GCA_031414715.1 Methylophilaceae bacterium
GCCTCCCACTTTAAATCCACGCGTAACAAGGCATCTACACGTTGAAATGCTTCTGTACTAGCGATTTCTGCGACTTCTTCTTCCGTTGTTTTATGCGTATTCAATGGCGCAGACATGACACCATCCATTTCTTCTTTCGACAGCCAACCATAAAAGTGCCGTTCGGTAGAAAGTTTGGCGAATAAAGTGTTAGCTTCTAGGGTTTGATTTTTAGCTTTTAGCGCACGCGCTTTCCAATAGCGCCAAGCACCTTCTGCTGCTTGGTCTGGCGCCATTTTACTGGTTGCAGTTAGTACTTCATCCCAATTTTTTTCACGCAAACTAGCGCGCGCAAACCATGCTAATTCATCTTTAGTTAACACAATATTATCTGCACGCTTAAACCATTGCACCGCTTCAGGCTCGTGCCGTTGCGCCGCATGCCAAGCTAACCTGCCATAAAAATAGCTTCTGTCTTCTGGCTGAAATAAATCGGCCACTTTATTAAAGGCGCTTAGCGCTTGCTGAGAGTTGGTTTTGGCAATACGATTAAGCGCAAATAAGTTAAGCTCGCGGCCAAAACGCGTGTTAAAACTGATGCTTTTTTTTGCCAACACTGTGCTTGGACTGCTGTAAGCTTTATCTATGAGCGTATGTTGGCCAGCTACAAACGTTTTAGAGCGCTTAATAATCGATTTGGCTAACGAAACCCGATTATCAGTTAAAGCCAATCTTAATCGCGTAAAAATATCATCTTCTGTCAAAACACCATTTGTCTGCATACGGTCGTACAAACTGGCGCAGTTACTTGCTTGCTCTTTGGGCTGCATCCATAAGTTTTTTGCGCCTTCCAGCACTGATTCATCACCTAGCACTGCGCTAGATTCTGCCGCGTAACAGGCAACCGCGTTGTCTTCTAGCTGGTAATTTGAAATCTCTCCAGAGAAATTTTCCCAATCTTTATTTTTGCCGAGTTTCTTTAAGTATTCACCACGCATTCTGTCTGCAAATGGATAATCACTATAATTGTTAATAAATTCTGTCACTGTTTGGTTATCTGCATCTTGCAAATTGAGTAGCATCAACCAGTAATCGGCGTATGGCGCGAGAATATAATTTTGATTTTGCAACGCTTGCACATGCTCCGATAATGCAATGGCATTTTTTCTATCATAAGCAGCACGCGCTTGTAAAAACTCTGCATCGCCAGAGGCCGCATGGATATTGGCTCCTAGGCATGCCTTTAACATAAATATGCAGAGTAAAATATGCTTAACTATGATCATTTAAGGCTAAAACCGCCGATTACCATCTTATGGCACGCGAGATAAGAAAAAGTACCAGCATGGCAGCCAGCGATAAGCCAAGATACTTAATGACGACTAACAGATAGTCGAGATATTTTTTATTTTTGGTGGCTATGTAAGTCGCTAGCAGCACTAACACAGCTATTAGCAACAACATCAATACTAAGCGTAATACAAGCATAGCTAAACCTTGCTAACTAAAATGCGGCATTAAATTAGGTGTAAAGAAGGCGGTTTGCGCTTGGAAGCCTGTGGGGGCTTCTGCAAGGTTGTCAAAAGTCGCAAATTCCCAAGCTGACTCATCCGCTAACAAAGCTCGCAACAAGGCATTATTGAGTGCATGGCCAGATTTATAAGCCGTAAACGCGCCCAACAAAGGATGCCCCAGCATATACAAATCGCCAATCGCATCTAACACTTTGTGCTTGGCAAATTCGTCTTCGTAACGCAAGCCATCAGTGTTTAAAATGCGGTATTCATCCAACACAATCGCGTTATCCAAACTGCCACCGCGCGCTAAGCCATTGGCGCGCAGATATTCCACCTCGTGCATAAAGCCGAAGGTACGTGCACGACTGATATCTTTAATGTAGCTATTATCTTTAAAGTCAATTTTCACATTGCTGCCAGAATTTTCAAACACTGGGTGTGCAAAATTGATGGTGAAATCCATTTTAAAGCCGTGGTAAGGCTCAAACTTCACCCATTTATCACCGTCTTGAATTTCGACTAGCTTTTTGATTTTAATGAATTTTTTGGCGGCGTTTTGCTCGATAATGCCCGCTTGTTGCAATAAAAATATAAACGGGCCAGAGCTGCCATCCATAATCGGGATTTCAGACGCAGACACCTCAACAATGATATTGTCCACACCCAAACCCGCCAGTGCAGACATTAAGTGCTCCACGGTGGCAACACGCGCACCATTGTGTTCTAGGGCAGAACACATGCGCGTATCACGCACCGCGTCAGGTTGTGCTTGTATGCTGGGCGTTCCGGGCAAATCGGCGCGCACAAATACAATGCCAGAGTTGATAGCCGCAGGTTTTAAAGTCAGCGTGACTTTTTCACCGTTATGCAAACCAACACCAGTGGCACTAACCTGTTTTTTTAAAGTTCTTTGCTTTAACACTTAATTCCTAATTATATGCATATTGATATGCACATATTTTACGCCTTTAACATCTGGCAGCCAATTGCTGCAAGTTAGTTAATCGGCTTGTTTGCGTAAAAACGCTGGAATATCATATTCATCAACGCCAGACATTTTCATTGCTTCTACTTGCGCACGACGACTATTTTGACTAAATACTGCAGGCGCTTCATCCATCACTTCATCAGTTACAAATAATGGCTGGCTGTGTGTGCCAGTCATTAATGTGGTCATCACGCGCAATTCTGGTTTAGCCGCTTTGCGAGCTATGGCACCATTTAAACCTGTCGCCACCATGGTGACACGTAATTTATCGCCCATCGTCTCATCCATCACGTTGCCCACAATCACAGTTGCATCTTCTGCGGTAAACTCTTTGATGGTGTTCATCACGTCGTAATACTCTTTCATTTTAAAGCTGCTGCTAGCGGTGATGTTAATTAAAACGCCGCGTGCATTGGCTAAGTTGACGTCTTCTAACAATGGGCTTGCCACTGCTTGCTCTGCCGCGATTCTAGCGCGTTCTGGCCCACTCGCTTCTGCACTACCCATCATCGCCATACCCATTTCGCTCATGACAGTGCGAACATCGGCAAAGTCTACGTTGACCAAACCTGGGCAATTAATAATCTCGGCAATGCCTGAGACAGCGTTATGCAGAACGTCGTTCGCTGCGCGGAAAGCTTCTAAAAATGGCACATCTTCGCCCAACACTTCCATCAGCTTCTCGTTTGGAATCACGATGAGTGAATCCACATATTGTGATAGCTCTTCCAAACCATCGCTCGCCACTTTGGTACGTTTACCTTCAAACGCAAATGGCTTGGTCACTACCGCAACAGTCAAAATACCCATTTCTTTGGCAACTTCGGCAATAATTGGCGCAGCGCCTGTACCAGTGCCGCCACCCATACCTGCCGTGATAAACAGCATATCAGCACCATCAATCATTTCTGCAATACGGTCACGATCTTCCAACGCGGCATCACGGCCTACTTCAGGTTTGGCACCTGCGCCTAAACCCTTAGTAATTTCGGCACCAATTTGTAACACCGTTTTTGCTTGACTCTTTTTTAGCGCTTGCATATCGGTATTGGCACAAATAAACTCTACGCCGCTTAAATTTTTGGTCATCATGTGTTCGATTGCGTTACCACCGCAACCACCCACGCCGATGACTTTAATCACTGCTTCTTGCGAATCTTTCTCCATAATTTCGAACATTTTGTTTCTCCTTTTGCCTTTAATATTTGCGCTTAATTGCTTAAACGCTGCCCTATTACTTAAACTAACAACTATCGACTAACTACTAACTACTAAACTAGAAATTGCCTTGGAACCAACTTTTCATCTTCTCAAAAACTCGCCCAACTGAGCTAGACTCCATCTGCCCAGTGATCTGCCGCTCTAACTGTTGTTTGCCCATTAAAATTAAGCCAACTGCGGTGGCATATCTTGGATTACTCACCACCTCAGAAAGCCCGCCAACATAACGCGGCATGCCCATACGTACAGGCATATGAAATATCTCTTCGCCCAGCTCCATCATGCCGCGCATCATCGATGAGCCGCCCGTAATGACAATACCTGAGGCAATCATTTCTTCCATGCCGCTGCGGCGTAGCTCCTGCAACACTAGTTCGTATAATTCCACCACGCGCGGCTCTATTACCTCAGCCAAGGTTTGTATCGACAATTGACGTGCCTCTCTTCCATCAACGCCTGGCACGTCTACTACCTCGCGTGCATCTGCCATTTGGCGCAACGCGCAGCCATGTTTAATTTTGATATCTTCGGCCGACTGTGTAGGTGTGCGGAAAGCCACCGCAATATCATTGGTCATTTGGTCACCAGCCACTGCAATCACTGCGGTATGTCTGATTGACCCGTTTTTAAACACAGCAATATCCGTTGTACCACCACCGATATCCACCAAACATACGCCCAGCTCTTTTTCATCCTCTGTTAAAACTGCAATGCTAGATGCCAGCGGCTGCAAAATTAAATCGCTAACTTCTAGGCCGCAGCGCTTAATACACTTAACGATATTTTGTGCGGCCGCTACTGCGCCAGTGACGATATGTACTTTCACTTCCAGCTTCATGCCACTCATGCCCAGCGGCTCGCGCACGTCATCTTGGCCGTCGATGATAAATTCTTGGGTGAGAATATGTAAAATTTGCTGGTCGGCTGGCAAGGCAACAGCTCTAGCTGTCTCAACAACTCTGTCCACATCCATTTGGCTCACTTCAGCATCTTTAATTTTCACCATGCC
Organism: Methylophilaceae bacterium; assembly: GCA_031414715.1. Lineage (GTDB taxonomy): Bacteria > Pseudomonadota > Gammaproteobacteria > Burkholderiales > Methylophilaceae > Methylotenera_A. Next base: position 4,715 of record JANNWI010000237.1, read on the forward strand.
ATGCGAGTTAAGGCTTTTAATGTGGCTGCCAGCAATGCCGGTAAATACCGTATTAATTTTGCAATCGGCCATTAGTTCGGCTTCTTCTATCGAGCGCTGAATAGCCTGCATGGTAGAGTCAATATTTACCACTACGCCCTTTTTTAAACCGCGCGAAACGTGCTGACCAAGGCCAATCACCTTGAGCGTGCCTTCTGGCAACAGCTCTGCCACAATGGTCACAATTTTTGAGGTGCCAATATCTAGCCCTACAATTAGGTTTTTATCTTCACGCACTTTACTCATTGTTAACTCCCGTTTTCATTCTTTATCGTCAATTCTTTTCATATTCAGTCTTTTTAAGCCTTTACTGCTGTGGCTAAAGTTTTATTTTCTGGTTTTGATGCTGCAGGCTTGGCGACTGGCTTCAGTTGTGTCGGCCTACGCACTGCAAATCCGTTTGGGTAGCGCAAATCCGCATACAGCACTTTTACATTTAACTGGCTTAAGGTCGATTGATAAGCCCCAACAAAGCGGCTCAGGCGCGTATTCATATCTACCCTACCCAACGCAATAAGCAAATCCTTACTGGTTTTAATCTCCCAAGCGCGGCGTGGTGACAATGTAACCTGCGCAATTTTAATATCTGCCTTATTTAAAATTTTGCTGTAATCACCATAATTTTTTGTCACCTCCATTACGCCATCACCTGGGCCATAAAACACAGGTAATTCAGCGTCTGTGGCCGCTTGAAATAATTCGCCGTGCGTGTTGACCAGTGCAATATTGCCCCAACGCGCCAGCGCTTGATGCTCCTCAATCACCACTTCTAATTTATCTGGCCAGCGACGACGCACGCTCACTTCGCGCGCCCATGGCAGTTTTTCAAAGGCATCACGGGTTTTAATTAAATCTAGCGTAAAAAAATTACCTTTAAGATGTCTAGCCACAATCAACCGAATCTGCTCACGATTGACATGTGTGAGTTGCCCATCCACTTTTACCTCGCGAATAGGGAAAATAGGTAAATGCACCACCACAAATACCAAGGCGTACAGCATTAACACCACCGACATGGCGTATAGTAGGTTGGCAAACCAGTTCAGTAATCTTGGTTTATCCCACATCGCCAGCTTTCATGTCATTACTGATGGTCATGCTTAATATTTTCACTACCAACTCATCAAAACTGATACCTGCCGCCTTGGCTGCCATGGGTACTAAGCTGTGATCGGTCATGCCGGGGTTGGTATTCAGCTCTAAAAAGTAATGATTACCCATGTCGTTAGTTGAATCGCCATCCATTAAAAAATCCACCCGACCCCAACCTTTGCAACCAATCGCCTTAAACGCTTGCACAGCTTCGGCTTGAATTTGCGCTTCTTTTTCTGCACTTAAACCGCATGGGCATAAATACTCGGTATCGTCACGCAGGTATTTCGCCTCAAAATCATAAAATTCATTTTTGGGCACTATGCGAATAATTGGTAATGCCGTTTCGCCCAAAATACCCACGGTATATTCGCCACCACCCACAAACTTCTCTGCAATGACCAAAGGGTCTGCCTTGGCAGCCAATATCCATGCGGGTTGCAGGCCACCTTTTTGTTTCACTTTAGTAATGCCAATGCTAGAGCCTTCATTGGCGGGTTTTACAAATAACGGCAAACCTAATTTTTCTTCTATTGCTGCAAAATCACTGCTCTCGTTCACCACTTCAAAATCAGGTGTCGCA